>NZ_JBGSXF010000300.1:0-63147 GCF_041751555.1 Persicitalea sp.
GGGATGGGACAAGCCCAACTCAGTCGCATCGCCACCCGGCAGATTTTGGCCGACTGGCAACAAAGCCAAATCCCCCTTTCCGACTGGCTGGCCGACATGGAAGTTGGATTACAGGAGGCACTTTCGCACGAAGGCATCACGGACAACGAACGTGGTTTTTGCTCCTTATTTCTGCGCTACGCGGGGCAAGAAACCGCTTTGGAAGTAGCTTACGAAGGCGAAAAGACAACCGAGAGTTTCCTGGAACAATACAAAGCCCTTTATGGCTATGTCCCGGACAATCGAGCTATCGAGCTGGAAAGTATTCGGCTGCAAGTCCAGGAAAAAGTCGATTTTTCAATTTCCGAACCAGCGACCGCGGAACCAATTCCCGCTCAGTCTGACAGGACGATCAAAGTACCCTTCGACTCGGATAAAACGTACGCGGTCTATCGCTGGGCCGACTTGGCACCAGGGCAAATCGCTACTGGTCCATGCATCATCACCGCGCAAAGCTCGACAACCTTCGTGCCGCCCGATTGGGAATTTGCCATGCAGCCGAGTCTAGATCTGATTTTGACCCACAATAAAGAAAATGATCAGCTAATTGACGCGCCCCAACCTGAGGAGATCGAGTTGGAACTATTCACCAATCGCTTCTATGCCATCGCGGAGGAAATGGGGGCGCAATTGCAGCGCACTGCCTTCTCAGTTAACGTAAAAGAACGCCTGGATTTTTCCTGTGCCTTGCTGGATGCCGATGCCGAGTTGCTGGTCAACGCGCCGCACATTCCGGTACATTTGGGTAGTTTGGGTTTGTGCACTCGGCTGGTGAGGGACAAAATCGACATCAGGCCGGGCGATGTCGTCATTACCAATCACCCCAAATACGGCGGTTCACACTTGCCCGACGTGACTTTACTGGCCGGAGTCTTCACCGAGGATCGAACTTTGGTGGGTTACGTCATCAACCGGGCGCACCACGCCGAAATAGGCGGCAGTCGTCCCGGTTCTATGCCGCCGGACGCTAAATTCTTGTACGAGGAAGGCGTCGCCATTCTGCCGCAATATCTGATCAAAGCGGGCGAACCGCAATGGGAAACCATTCGACATCTTTTCAATGATGGCCCCTACCCCACCCGGATGTGGTCCGAAAACGAGGCGGACATCGTGGCTGCGCTGTCTTCTTTGCGCAAGGGACAGGAAGATTTATTGAAACTTGTGGCGCGTTTTAGTTTGGAGAAGGTTCATTATTATATGAATAAACTCAAAATCAACGCCCAGGAGCAACTGCAAATCGCGCTGGAGCCTTATCTCGATAAAAAAATAAATGCCTCGGAGTTTCTGGATGATGGCTATCGGATTTCGGTGAGTGTGGAGGTAAAGTCGGAAGAGTTAATTTTTGATTTCGTGGGTACTTCTGATGTTCACCCGCATAATCTCAATGCCAATTTGAGTATCATCCACAGCGCAATTTTGTACGTATTGCGGTTGCTGGTCAACAAAGAAATTCCGCTCAACGACGGATTGATGAAGCAGGTAAAGATTCTGCTTCCTGAAAACTCCCTGCTACATCCACAATTTGAGGATGATCCCCGACGATGTCCGGCCGTGGTGGGTGGCAACACCGAAGTGAGCCAACGGTTGGTAGATACCTTGTTGAAAGCTTTTGAATTGGCCGCTTGTAGCCAGGGAACGATGAACAACTTTCTTTTTGGAAACGCTAATCTCGGCTATTACGAAACTATCGGCGGTGGCGTAGGTGCGGGCAACGGTTTTGCCGGACGCTCGGGCGTGCATCAGCACATGACCAATACCCGCATCACCGACGCCGAAGAACTGGAACGCCGCTACCCCGTTCGGGTACGGCAGTTTGGCATTCGTCCTAATTCGGGCGGAAAGGGCAAATGGCGTGGCGGCGACGGAATCGTGCGCGAAATCGAATTTCTGGATAATCTGGACATAACGCTGTTGACCCAACATCGTTACTTTGCTCCATACGGACTGGCGGGAGGCAATAGTGGACAAACCGCCGATGAGACCATTCTTCGGGCTAATGGTAAAATCGAAAAATTCCCAGGTACCTGTAGCGTAGCCGTCAGTAAAGGCGACCGCCTCCGCATTGAGACGCCGGGTGGCGGCGGGTACGGGGAGGTTGTTTAATTTTGAATGAGTGATGGGGTCGCCCGTGCGATGCTAGAGTACTATTTTCCAAATTTCCCATATCCACTCAACTACTCATTCACACATTCTATCATTCAAAATTGATTGAAAAATGCCCCAGAGCACAGCCAAAAACCTCAATAAACGCCTGGATGTCGATTTTGCGATAAAAGCCGCTCAACTGGGCGTCTGGGAACTAGATCCGGCCACGAATCTAGTCATCTGGGACGATCGGTGTCGGGAGCTCTTCGGGGTGATCGAGCGCAATACTTTGCCCTACGAGGAAGCCCTCAACTACATCCATCCCGAAGATGCGAGTCGGGTGGACAAAGCCGTGAAAACAGCCATGAAAGCCGAATCGGGCGGTTCGTACGATGAAACCTACCGTACTACCGGGGTAGAAGACGGGAAACTCCGCTGGGCGCGTTTCATTGGCCAAAGCTATTTCGACGAATCGGGCAAAGCTTACCGATTTGCGGGTATCGCGCAGGAACTGACGCTGGAAATGGAAGCGCGGCAAAGGGAACAGGCTCTGACCGAAGGCCGGGAGCGTGAGCGGCAACAGAAAGAAAAACTTCTGGCCGCCGTGGTGGCGAGCGAAAATCGTTTTCAGCATCTGATTCGGCAGGCCCCCGTCGCCATTGCTTTGTTCGACGGCCCCGAGTTCGTCATCGAACTGGCCAACGAGCGGGTCCTGGAATTCTGGGGGCGCACCCGCGAACAGGTGATGCATAAGCCGCTGTTCGAGGCGCTGCCCGAAGCCAGCGGCCAGGGTTTCGAGGAGTTGCTGACCGAAGTGTTCAACACCGGCAACCCGTTCTACTCCCCGGAAATGCCCGTTCAACTTTTCCGAAACGGGCAAATGGAACAAACGTACATTGATTTTGTCTATGAACCTTACTATGACGCCGAAGAAAAAATTACTGGCATCATGGTCGTGGCCAACGAGATTACGCAACAGGTGATGTCTCGCCAACACATCGAAGCCAGCGAGTCGAGATACCGCCAGCTTTCGGAAGATTTGGACGAGCGCGTCCAGCAGCGTACTCAGGAACTCGATGAGATGAACCGCGACTTGATCCGCTCCAACCAAAATTTGGAGAAATTCGCCTACATCGCCAGCCACGATTTGCAGGAACCTCTGCGCAAGATTCAGGCTTTCGGCGACCTGCTCAAATCGCAGCATGCCGACAACCTGGGCAAGGGGCTGGATTATTTGCAGCGGATGCAGTCATCAGCCAGCCGGATGTCAATTTTGATTACCGATCTGCTGACCTATTCCCGAATTTCGACCCGCCAGCAGGCCGCCAGTACCGTTCCACTTTCCCTCACGCTGAGCCAGGTTCTGGAAAACTTATCCCTGACCGTGGCCGAAACAAAGGCTCAAGTGACGCTAAGCGAACTCCCTGTGATACAGGGAGATCCTACTCAGTTGGGCCAGCTTTTCCAAAACCTGCTGTCTAACGCGTTGAAATTTAGGCAAAAAACTGAGGAAGGAAAATTACTGAACCCGGTCGTGACGATTCGTTCCGAAGAGGTGTTGGCCCGCGACCTGCCATCCGGCACCAAGCCATCGCGACAAGCCCATCAATATCATCGAATCGATGTGACGGACGAAGGCATCGGTTTCGATGATAAATACACCGACCGCATTTTTCAGGTCTTCCAGCGTCTGCACGGCAAGAGCGATTACCCCGGCACGGGCGTCGGCCTGGCCATCTGCGAGAAAGTGGCCCTCAATCACGGTGGAGCCATTTCAGTCGTCAGCCAACCAGGCCAGGGGTCGACTTTCAGTGTGTTTTTGCCGAAAACATAGTTGACTGTCGGTCAACGGTCAACGGTCAACGGTCAACGGTCAACGGTCAACGGTCAACGGGAAGTCATTCGTCAAATGTAAAGTTCACAAATCAACTTTTATTAAACGATTACGTTAATCGACAAATCAACACTTTTTGAAATCTCTCTCCCTTAGTAAAGGCTTTTCCCGGATGTTGTTCTGGTCGGTCATTTCGGCGGCCTTCATTGGTCCCGGCACCGTCACGACCTGCTCACTGGCGGGGGTCAGTTTTGGTACCTCCCTGCTTTGGGCGTTGACTTTTTCTACGCTTGCCACCATTGTTTTGCAGGAAACCGCAGCACGGGTCACGCTGGCATCGGGGAAGAGTCTGGGAGAAATTATGTTGCAGCGCCACGGAACTGGTGGCATGTGGATCAGCCGAATGCTTGCGGGAGGTGTCGTTCTGGGCTGCGCGGCTTACGAAGCGGGAAACTTGCTGGGTGCGGTGGCGGGGTTAAGGTTATTGGCCGATGTACCCAATTGGCTGCTGAGTCTCTGCATCGGGATGGGAGCGTACCTCTTGCTGGCTATTCGTAGCATTTCGTTGCTTACCCGACTTCTGGGTTTACTTGTCTTCGTTTTGGGTTTTGCCTTTATCCTGGTGAGCATCCAGGCTTTTCAAAACCCCGTTCAAATTTTGAATAACAGTGTAATCCCCAACTTTCCCGTTAACTCCGCACTGATTATTACCGGATTGGTCGGCACGACCATTGTTCCCTATAATTTATTTCTCGGTTCAGGCATTGGTCAAGGCCAGAGCATTTACGAAATGCGGCAGGGAATTATTTTAGCCGTTATGATCGGGGGTTTGATCTCAATGTCGATTCTGCTGGCCGGAACGCTCATCGAAGGTGAATTTTCTTTTCAAAATGCCGCGCTCGTTTTGGGGCAAAGACTGGGGAAGTCCGGAGAGGTTTTGTATGCTATCGGACTATTTGGGGCGGGTTTCACCTCTGTGGTAACGGCTGCCTTCGCGGCTTCGATTGCGGCCAAATCTTTGCTTGCCATTGATGAGAAGCAAACGGCTTACGTTTGGAAGAGTGTTCTGGGAATCGGAATTATTTTTGGAATTGCTCAATTCAAACCGATTCCTGTCATCCTGGCTGCGCAAATTGCCAATGGTCTGCTTTTGCCGTTCGTGACCTGGCAATTGTTCAGGTGCGTTAACGACAAAGGGCTGCTGCCGGAGAGGTATGTCAACTCCTTGGCTCAGAACGTTTTTTTGCTGCTGATATTTCTGGTGACGCTGGTTTTGGGAGGGAATAGTATTTGGAAGGCCGTGTTTTAATGAGGTACGGGCGTCCCGCCCGTTTTGAAAATTATTTTCATCAACGGGCGGGACGTCCGTACCTCATCACCAGCGCCAGCCCGCCTTCACGCCAACCCATTGCGTCCGCTTGGGGGCGGCGTTGTAGTAGCGAGTCCCAAAAGCATTCAAATCGTAGCCCAGGCTGTAAATCTCCGCCGAAACAAAGTCAGCCGAGGCCGACAGTTCGGAATAAAAATGATTACCCCAATTCTTTTTCCACGTCAGACGCAGGAGCAATTGATCGTAGGCAGGTGCTTCCACTGTATTAGCATCGTTCAGAAAAACCTTACCCGCGTGCTGGTACGTTGCATAAGCCGCAACACCGCCTTTCAAGAAAATGTCGAGTCCCGTATTTTGGGTAAAACTTGGGATGCCTGGCAATCTGTTGCCACCCAGATCATTCGTTCCTTGTCGATAGTCATTGAAATGATAGTTCGTAGCCGTTCCAGCATTCCATATTTTAATATCCCGCAGTAATCCGGCTCCTCGCAGCAGGTCGTAGTCCACTCTCCACTCGATACCTTTCTGGTCGGTTTGTCCAGCGTTGATAAAAAATTCCGCCCCCTGCTCGTCTGACCGGCGAACAATAGTTTCTTTAAGAGAGAATTGGTAGGCTGTCACATCCAGCCGCAGCCTGTCCCCTACTCGGCGAAGAGAAACCTCCCGGTTGAGCCCGAGCTCAGGTTGCAAATCAGTGCGAAAGCCGCCCGCCGAGGGGCGCACTTCCTGCAAAGTGGGCGGTGAGTATCCAGAACTTAGTGATGCTGTCAGCGACCAGTTTCGACCAAAAATCTGGTTAGCCGCGATTCGGGGGCTTACCACATTGTCGAATTTGCGCTGCTCTCTGGAAAAGGGCGTTGGAAAAAACCGCTCATAGCCGTAGCGGTTCGCATTCACACTCGCTCCGGCGTTCAGGGTAAGCGATTGCAAAAGTTTGACTTCGGCTTGGGTGAAGACCGTCAACGCAGTGCTGCGGACATCTTCTGAGGTTTGAAAACCGCTCGGCGTTCCTTTGTCATTATTATAGTTCCGCTGCGCCGACTTACCGTACTGCCACTCGAAACCACTCGTCCATTGGAAGTTGGTGTTAGCGAAATTTTTGGAAAAAGTCCAGACATTCCTTCCCCCAAACCCCAATTCACTGCGCTTTTCATAATTGGTGATGAATGGGTTAGCAAAGTCATTTGTCGTCACATACAGCGAGAGTGATTGATCCCAATGCGCCGACAGGTTTAGTTTGTGTTGGACACCGAAGAGGGAGTATTTCGTATAAATACCCGCATTCTGCGTTTCGCTACCCGGCAGCGTCGGCGTGGGTTGCCGAGCCAAAGTCGGGTCGCGTTGGTATTGGGCGAGGTTAATGCCGCCCGGTGTTTGGTATTGAAGGTCGGAGTATATACCTAACAGCGATAGCGTGGCTTTGTCGCTTAACCTGGAAGTTGAATTGAATTGAAAAACATCGCGTACCATCGCACTGTGCTGGCGGTAGCCGTCCTGTTGCTGGTGTCCGTAGCGAACCGATACATCGCCAATAATGACTTCCGTGTTACGACTTTGAAAACCGTAGCTGCCGAAACCAACCGCCTGCTCTACTTTATTCTCGGCATTCCGGGCAGCCGTAGATAGCAGAACTACGCCACCCGTTCCCGCGCCATACACGCTGCTGCCGGGACCTTTAATGATTTCCATGCGTCCCACTGAGGCGTAATCCAGCGAATTGAGCGGTGTGTTACCGTTCGCATCAGTCAGCGGAATCCCGTTCCAGTAGAATTTGACATTCCTGACCCCAAACGGTGATCGCAGCAAACTACCCCGTACCGAAAAGCGGTAACTACCCGGTGATCGCTCTTCCATCCTGACACCCGGTACGGAGTTGACAGCGTTAGTAAAAGTTGTGGTAGAGTAACGTTCCAACGTCCTCGGACTAATGACTCCTACCGAGGCGGTCGTTTCCAACACATTCCGCCGCGACTCGAAGGCGTTGACCGTAATTTCTTCGAGTTGGTTGGTGCGAAGGGTGTCTTGCGCCCTTGTCGTTAAGGAGGGAAGGATGATGCAGGCTAAGAGAAAAGTGTATTGAGTGGTTTTCAAGGTTGGTTCCAATGTTTCAGTTATAGTCAAATCCTTACAAGAGCTTTAATAATTTGAAGAACTGAGTTTTCACCAAACGTTCTAGAAATTAAATATTTAATGAAAAGAGACCCCGAAATATTGATCGAGGTCTCTTAATATTGTGAATTTTAAAAAAATTAGCTATTGACGCCCACAAATTGCTTTACGCCCCCACAGTTGCCCGAATGATGTTTAAGGCCGAACCTGCTTTAAACCACTCGATTTGCTGTTGGTTGTAAGTGTGGTTTACCGGGAATTCTTCAGACGTGCCGTCGGCGTGGTGAAGTTTGATTGTGAGTTGCTTGCCTGGGGTAAACTCAGTCAGACCCAGGATATCGATCGTATCGTCTTCCAGCACTTTGTCGTAGTCGGCCGTGTTGGCGAAAGTCAGGCCGAGCATTCCCTGCTTTTTCAAGTTCGTTTCATGGATACGGGCAAATGACTTCACGATAATCGCCCGGACACCCAGGAATCGTGGTTCCATAGCGGCATGTTCACGCGACGACCCTTCTCCGTAGTTTTCGTCGCCTACGACCACCGTGCCAATGCCCTGGGCCTTATATATCCGTTGTGTGGCGGGTACTTCTCCGTATTCGCCCGTCAATTGATTCTTAACCGTGTTCGATTTGTCGTTGAAGTAGTTGATCGCGCCGATGAGCATATTGTTGGAAATATTGTCCAAATGCCCGCGGTACTTCAACCAGGGTCCTGCCATCGAAATGTGGTCGGTCGTACATTTTCCTTTGGCTTTGATCAATAACTTTAAGCCTGTGAGGTCGGCGCCTTGCCAGGCTTTGAAAGGTTCCAGTATTTGCAGACGATCCGATTCAGGATCGACTTTCACCTGTACCTGACTGCCATCTTCGGCGGGTGATTGGTAGCCGGCATCCTCCACATCGAAGCCCTGGATAGGTAGTTCGATGCCGCGCGGTTCGTCCAACATCACCTCCTGGCCGTCTTCATTCATTAACTTGTCCGTCATCGGGTTGAACTTCAGATCGCCAGCAATGGCGAAGGCCGTTACGATTTCGGGTGAAGCCACGAAAGCATGGGTGCTGATGTTACCGTCATTGCGCTTAGCAAAATTCCGGTTGAAAGAAGTGATAATCGAGTTTTTGCGCGAAGGGTCGTCCATGTGCCGTGCCCACTGCCCAATGCACGGTCCGCAAGCATTAGCCAGTACCACGCCGCCGATTTTCTCGAAAGTATCCAGGATGCCATCGCGCTCTGCGGTGAAGCGCACCATTTCAGAACCGGGTGTGATCGTAAATTCGGCTTTTGCCTTGATGTTTTTTCTGGATGCTTGACCAGCAACCGAGGCGGCACGGGTCATGTCCTCGTAGGAAGAGTTAGTGCAGGAACCAATCAAGCCAACTTCCAGCCGCTCGGGCCACTCGTTTTCAACGACGGCCTTCGCAAATTTCGATAGCGGCCACGCCAAATCGGGCGTAAAGGGTCCATTAATGTGTGGTTCCAACGTCGAAAGGTCGAGTTCGATGACCTGATCGTAATATTCTTCAGGATTTTCGTATACCTCCTCGTCGGCCCGCAAGTGTTCGCGCACCTCGTCGGCAGCTTCAGCAATATCGGCCCGCTCCGTGGAGCGCAGGTACTCGGCCATTTTTTCGTCGTAGGTAAACAGCGATGTAGTTGCACCGATTTCGGCCCCCATGTTGCAGATCGTGCCTTTACCCGTGCAGGACAAACTTTCAGCACCGGGGCCAAAGTACTCGACCACGTATCCTGTTCCGCCTTTCACAGTGAGCTGTCCCGCTACCCATAGAATCACGTCCTTGGCCGATGTCCAGCCCGAGAGTTTTCCAGTCAGTTTAATACCGATCAGGCGCGGCATTTTCAGTTCCCAAGCCAAGCCCGACATCACATCACTGGCGTCGGCACCGCCCACACCAATGGCGATCATACCCAAACCACCTGCGTTAGGTGTGTGCGAATCGGTCCCGATCATCATCCCACCGGGAAAGGCGTAGTTTTCCAAGACTACCTGGTGAATGATGCCCGCACCGGGCTTCCAAAACCCCAGGCCGTATTTATCAGACACAGACGAGAGGAAGTCATAAACTTCTTTGTTCCGGCTTTTTGCAACTTCCAGATCCTTATCGGCCCCCACTTCCGCCTGAATCAGGTGGTCGCAATGGACGGTCGAAGGCACAGCTACCTGCGGGCGCCCCGCCTGCATAAACTGCAATAGTGCCATCTGGGCGGTGGCGTCCTGCATGGCAACGCGATCAGGGGCAAAGTCCACGTAGGCTTTGCCGCGCTCATAAATCTGCGTGGCGGTGCCTTCCCAGAGGTGGGAGTATAATATTTTTTCGGCTTGAGTAAGGGGACGACCTACAACTTTGCGGGCGGCGGCGATGCGTTGCTCCATGCGGGCATATACGCCCTTAATCATGTCTAAGTCAAATGCCATAAGGTTGGTTTTGCTGCTTTTTAATGGATAGTTTTCTTGAAAGCTTAAAAGTACGGATTTTTGGCGATTTTGTGGCAATGATTGCTTTCTAAAAACCAAATTTAAAAGCCCCATAAATACTCATAACGACGATTTATGAAGCTTGAAATGAACCTTTCACCCAGGATTCTTGCTAAATAAGAGTCCAAAATGAGGGTTCAAATGGTGGCAGTTTATCCCCAATCAATTTCTTGCCAGGTTTAAGTTTTGCGAGAAACTCCTCTATATTTGACACTTATTCAACACCATATAACTAAATACCAACCTACCCTGCTATGTCAAAAAATCTGGTGATCGTAGAGTCGCCGGCGAAGGCCAAAACCATAGAAAAATATTTAGGTGCCGATTTTACTGTTATGTCCAGCTATGGCCACGTTCGGGACTTACCCGCCAAGGATATGGGCGTGGATACCGAAAACGGCTATGAGCCTGTATATGAAGTTTCGAGTGATAAAGTTAAAGTAATTAATGATTTAAAGAAATTTGCCAAAGGCTCTGAAGTGTGGTTAGCGACGGACGACGACCGTGAAGGCGAAGCCATATCGTGGCATCTGAAGGAAGCACTCGGCTTGCCGGACGCGACTAAGCGAATTGTGTTTCGTGAAATCACTAAATCCGCTCTTCAATTAGCCATTAGCAAACCACGCACCATCGACATCGACCTGGTCAACGCCCAACAGGCGCGGCGCATTCTCGACCGTCTTGTAGGATACGAACTTTCCCCAGTTCTGTGGAAAAAAATCCGCATCGGAAAATCCTCGCTTTCCGCCGGGCGCGTGCAGTCGGTGGCGGTGCGGGTCGTGGTAGATCGCGAGCGTGAAATCGAAGCTTTCAATTCTAAAAGCAGCTATAAAATTACGGCGGTTTTTGATTTGGGAAATGGCAAAGAACTTAACGCTGAACTAGCCAAAAATTTTGAAAATCAGGAGCTTGCCGAAGAGTTTGTTAAGAAATGCGTGGGGGCGATTTTTCAAATAAAGAGCCTGGAAACCAAACCCGCCAAGAAAACCCCAGCAGCTCCATTTACGACCTCCACGCTTCAACAGGAAGCCTCGCGCAAGTTGAGTTTCTCGGTTTCGCAGACTATGACCGTCGCTCAGCGGCTTTACGAAGCGGGGAAAATTTCCTACATGCGGACGGACTCTACGAACCTGTCCGGCGAGGCCATGCAGAAGGCCAAAGATCAGATCAATAAAGAGTACGGCGCGGAGTATCATAAAGAGCGGGTTTTCAAAACAAAATCGGAGTCGGCGCAAGAGGCCCACGAAGCCATTCGGCCCACGGATTTCTCGACGCTGGTGGGCAGTCGCGACCGCAATGAACAGCGGCTCTACGAGTTGATTTGGAAACGCGCCATTGCCTCGCAAATGGCCGACGCCCAGTTAGAGCGAACGACGGCCACGATCGGCATTTCCACTACCTCTGAACAACTCGTTGCTCAGGGCGAAGTCATCAAGTTTGAAGGCTTCCTCAAAGTCTATCTGGAATCCAGCGATGACGAGGACGAGGAGCAAAAAGGGATGTTGCCTCCGCTCAACATCGACCAAAAGCTAGATTTGGACATCCTGAAAGCCACTGAGCGCTTTACCCGTAACCCGCCCCGCTATACAGAAGCTAGTCTGGTCAAAAAACTGGAAGAGATGGGAATCGGACGGCCTTCGACTTACGCCCCGACAATTTCGACAATCATTCGCCGCGAGTACGTGGTAAAAGAAGATCGGCAGGGACTAGAGCGGCAGTACACCGAGATCACGCTCAAAGACGACAAGGTTAACAAGCAGGAAAATACCGAAACGTATGGTAACGAAAAGGCTAAGCTTTTTCCTACAAGCGCAGGCATGATCGTGAATGATTTTTTGGTCGCTAATTTTGATGACATCGTCGATTTCTCCTTTACTGCCCATGTTGAGAAAGATTTTGACAACATTGCCGAAGGCAAGGTACAATGGCAGGATATGATCGATGGTTTCTATAAGAAATTTCACCAGAAAGTTACCATTGCCGAGGGAGAAGCAATTGATAAGAGCCTGACAACCCGTTTACTGGGCGAAGACCCCTCCACGGGCAAACCAATTAGCGCCCGTATTGGCCGTTATGGACCTTACGTACAAATAGGGGATGCCGAGGACGAAGAAAAGCCGAAGTTCGCTAGTTTGTTGAAAGGTCAGCTCATGGAAACAGTCACGCTGGAAGATGCGCTGGAATTGTTCAAACTACCCCGCGAAGTTGGTTTCTTTGAAGATATGGGTCTGGTCGTCAACATTGGTAAATATGGTCCGTATGTAAAGCATGATGGCAAATTCTACTCGCTCGAAAAAACTGATGACCCGATGGCCGTGACTACCGATCGGCTCGTCGAGATCATAGAAGCCAAACGCAAGCTAGACAGCAATCGCCTGATTCGGGAGTACGACGAAAACCCCGATGCCAAGGTTGTCAATGGTCGCTACGGGCCTTACATTACTTTTGGTAAACGCAACATCAAGATTCCAAAAGACATGGAGCCCGCTGAACTGACCTATGCCGATGTGCTAAAACTGGCCGAGGGTCAAGAGGATAAACCCGCGGCAAGAGGACGGAAGAAAGCAGCACCCAAAAAGAAGGCAGCGGCGAAGAAAGCTAAGAAAGCCTAATGAAAAAGCTAGTCGTTCTCTCAGGAGCGGGCATTAGTGCCGAGAGCGGAATTAAGACGTTCCGGGACAGCGGTGGCTTGTGGGAAGAGCACCGGGTGGAGGATGTCGCCACACCCGCAGCCTGGCGGCGCGATCCTGAGTTGGTGCTGAAATTTTACAACGAACGTCGTAAACAGGCAATGGACGTGGAGCCCAATCGAGCGCACCGCATTTTGGCTGAGTTGGAAGACTACTTTGACGTAACTATTATCACCCAAAACATCGACCACCTCCACGAGCGGGCGGGATCGAGAAAGGTAGTGCATCTGCACGGCGAACTGTTTAAGTCACGTAGCAGCTGCAATCCTAAATTGGTGTACGATATTGAAGGTTGGGAGCTCAAAACGGGTGATTTCTGCGCCGAAGGCAGTCAACTCCGCCCCCACATCGTCTGGTTCGGCGAACAAGTACCCATGATGACCGTGGCGACGCAAATCACTGAGGAAGCTGATATTTTTGTGGTTATCGGCACATCACTGGCCGTTTACCCGGCAGCGGGTTTGGTGTATTACGTGGATAAGGACGTCCCGATCTACTTAATTGACCCCGTTCAGCCGGATATTAATCTGAGTAAAAACATGACTTTCATTAAGGAGAAAGCGACGGTTGGCGCTGTGAAGCTGTTTGACAAGTTGGTAAAAGAAGTCTAGGGAATATGAGTTTTGAGTCTATGAGTTCAGGAGTTTTTCAGATGGATAAGAATGAAAAGGTTATCTTAAACAATGGCATTGAGATGCCTATTTTGGGGTTAGGTATTTACGCTCCTGGTGAGAAGAATGAAGTGCGCCAAGCCGTAGAATGGGCTATCGAGACGGGCTATCGTCTGATCGACACAGCTAGTGTGTATAAGAATGAGGAAGAAGTAGGACAGGGAATCATCGACAGCGGAATAAAGCGGGGGGAACTATTTATCACTTCCAAAGTTTGGGACGACGAGCAGGGATTTGATAGTACTTTACGTGCCTTCGATCGTAGTTCGGAACGTCTTCAGACCGATTACCTCGACCTGTATCTAGTACATTGGCCCGTCAGCAAGACGCGGAAAGAAACTTGGCTGGCATTGGAGAAATTATATGTTGAAAAGCGCGTGCGCGCCATCGGGGTATCCAATTATTACCAATCACATCTGGAAGAGCTTTTTGGCTACGCCTCTGTCATTCCGGCGGTCAATCAGTTTGAGCAAAGTCCTTTTCTCTATCTACCTGATCTGTTAAACTATTGTGATGAAAAGGCCATTCGACCCGAAGGATATGCGCCTTTGGTTAGAGGGAAACATGAAAACAATCCTACGCTGGTCGCTGTAGCCAACAATCATGGCAAATCTACTTATCAAGTTCTCATTCGCTGGGCATTGCAGCACGGCATCGTTACGATACCCAAGTCGACAAATCAGGAGCGCATCAAGGCGAATTTCGACGTCTGGGATTTTGTGATATCCCCCGCCGAAATGGATCAACTCAACAAACTTGATGCGGGTGTTCGCGTAGCGAATGATCCGAGCGAGTATTGATTTAGTCATAAGAAAAAGTTAGTACTCTTTTCCTCACTACTCATCATTCATCACTCCATAAATGCAACTCCTCGACGGGAAGGCTCTTTCCAATATTATTAAGGCTGAGATAAAAGAAGAAGTAGATGCCTGGATGGCTCAGGGCGGTAAGAAACCGCATCTGGCTGCGATATTGGTGGGCAACGACGGCGCAAGCGAAACTTACGTGGCTTCCAAAATCAGGAGTTGTGAGCAAGTCGGGTTTACTTCCACATTTGTGCGCTTGGCGGAAAGTACCAGCGAGGCGGATTTATTGAAAGAAGTTAGTAAACTTAACGAAAATACTGATGTGGACGGCTTTATTGTGCAATTGCCTTTGCCGAAACACATTTCCGAAAACACAATTATGGAAGCCATCGACCCCGCTAAAGATGTGGATGGGTTTCACCCCATTAATGTCGGACGGATGTGTAAAGGACTACCCGCGTATCTCTCAGCGACGCCCTTTGGGATTCTGGAAATGTTGGAACGCGCCAAAATCGAAACGACGGGCAAGCATTGCGTGGTCATCGGTCGCAGCCAAATCGTCGGCCTTCCCATGGCGATTCTGATGCAGCGCAATACCTACCCCGGCAACTGCACGGTAACGATTTGCCATAGCCGAACGCAGAACTTGAAGGAGATTTGCCAAACGGCAGATATTTTGGTAGTCGCGCTGGGCCGTCCCGAATTCGTAACTGCAGATTACGTGAAAGAAGGTACCGTCGTGATCGACGTAGGCATTACTCGCGTGGCTGACGATTCAAAAAAGAGCGGTTTCGCTTTAAAAGGAGACGTGATGTTCGACGAAGTTGCTCCAAAAAGTAGCCACATCACTCCCGTTCCGGGTGGAGTGGGACTCATGACAATTTGTGGATTGCTAACGAATACTTTAAAAGCAGCTCGGAAGGAGATTTACCAGTAGTTGCTTTACATAAAAAACCAAAAACTGCTGATGATTCGTTAGACTTCGAGTACTTTCTGCTTTTACTAATAATTTTGTCAATTAGTTGGTAATTGGTTCTAAATCAGCATGTCTTTAGTCAGCAATAACATCAAGTACCTGCGTCGGCTGAATGGCTTGACCCAGGAACAGTTCTCCCGAAAAATCGGCATAAAGCGCTCTCTACTTGGTGCTTATGAAGAAGCCCGCGCCAATCCCAACCTTACCAACCTGAAAAATATGGCCACCGCATTTGGCGTGTCGGTCGATCATTTGCTTAAAAATGATCTCAGGCGGTTACGAGAGACGCCTGATTTGGGCATTCCCTTCAACCCGGCCTTTAAGCCGATGGCACCGCTAATTAAGGATGATGCCCCCTCCGCTCCGCAGCCACTTTCGGCTATCGTAAATAAATTTCAGCCGCCTAAGCCGGCGTTACGTATGGTGGCTAAGCAAGTAGCCCTCAAACCCGTAAGACCTGAGAAATTTGAGCGTTCGGCCACCCCAATAACTCCGTTTACGGCAAACGCGCCTTTGACTTTCAACAACCACTACGAGGAAAATGGAGCAACTAAATCTGCTCCGCCGATAGAGGTAAAAGCACCACAACAAACCATTCAATGGGTGAAACGTGGTCAGGCGAACGAATACCTTGCCAACTACCAAGACACGGCTTTTCTGAATCGATTGCCCGTTTTCCAACTCCCCAACCTACCTTCGGGTCACTACCGCGCCTTTGAAGCAAGTGAAGATTTTAGCTTTCCAGGTGCTTTGCTGGTTGGTAGTTTCGTACGCAATTGGTACGAAATAAAGGACGGAACGCACTACGCATTACTGATAAAAAATACCGGTGTTATCAGCCGAAAGGTTTATAATCAAGTGAAGGCCAAAGGAATTCTTCTGCTCCGTTCGGATGACCCAAAGCGCAGCGATCTGGAACTTCCAATACGTGATGTACTGGAAGTTTGGGAGGTAAAATCTTTTGTCAGTCAAACGATGCCAGCGTCAAAGCCTTCGCACGAGAACCTCAAAAAAATTCTCGGAAACCTTCGCGATGAACTAAACCGCGACACTTCATCGGGCGGCTTCCTCTCCTAGCTGATCTAGTAGTTTCTTAATTCGGGGTAGCACTTCACTATCGGGCGCCGGTTCGACGAGCGTTTCGCCAAACTCGTACCAAAGACCATCACCCAAGCTTAGGTACTTTCCACTAAATTTTGGTACTTCCCGGGTGGCTTCTTCCGTGACAAAATCGGCCATAAAAACAGTTCCCATTACTTCTTGAGTCCACTTCCAGCCCAGTATTTTCGGTGGCTCGTCGTTTTGCTGCACCGAGAAAATGCGCTCGGCAAACGCGGCTCGACAATTTATTTTAGACTCGCCCAAGCGGTCGATATTTCGGTAGTCTAGCTTGAAGGGCTGCTCCTTTTCCGAAACTTCGTAAATGGCCTGCATGATTTCTTGCAGGAAATACTCAAAGTCAGCGATATTGGTCGGGAAATAACGTTCATCTCCGCTATTTTTATTCGGAAATACCAATTCGATATAATCCTCTGTATCATTGGTCTTGCGTTCAGGTCTGTAAGAGGTTTTTGACAGCAGCTTATCCAATTCCTTCTGCCAAACCGCCGACAGCTCACCCTTCCAGGCATAATCGCTATTCAACTCAAATCCTTCTTCCAGAATCGCTTCCTCTTCCAATTCATCACGATCGAGGTATTGATGATCGAAATCAGCCAGTAATCCTTCGTCTGCTTTGGTTAGCGTCAGAGTGAAGAAATAAGCGTACGGCGGTGGCGTAATTTCGGAAGTCTGAAATTTGATAATCAACATTTTCCAATCTGCGGGAAGTTTAGTCATTGGGAGTTTTTAAGTAGTTCTGAGCGGTTGCTTTTTTGTCGATTTTAGCGGTAGGTGTTCTTTTAAACTGTTCTGCAAAGTAAATAGCTTTCGGGATTTCGTAGCGTTTCACTCGGTCAGAGATTTTTGATAAAAGTATTTCCGTATTCAAAAAAGCAGCTTTCTCTTCCAGAAAAAGCACTAACTTCTGACCAAGCTTTTCGTCCGGTTCGTGCCAAGAAAAATAGTCGGTAGTTGCGTTCATTTCCTGCAAAATCTTTCCAACCATTTGATCCAACTTGTCTAACGAAATCTTGACACCGCCCGAATTTATAACCGAATCGGCGCGTCCTAACCAACGGAATGAGTTCGAGGAAGTAATTTCGACCAGGTCGTTGGTCTGAATGATCCTATTATCAGTTACTGCCCCGCAAATGTAGAGGCAGCTTCTTTCGTCGACACCAAATTCAATGCCTGGCATTACCTGATAATCTTCTTGCGACTCATCGCCGTTTAATCGTCGCAACGCTACGTGTGAGACAGTTTCCGTCATTCCATAACTTTGATACACAGGAACACCCAATGCCTGAATTTCTTGAAGGAGTACCTCGGAAACGGCTGCGCCCCCAAGCAGTATTTTTCCAAAGACCCCTACCCTGCCGTGGGTTTGTGCATCTTGCAATATGGCCGACATCTGCATAGGTACAAGCGCTACGAAATCAAAGGACGCCTCTTCTGGTACATCCAGTAAAGGATTGCTACCCGGCTTCACTGTAGTAATCAGCCATCCAAGTTCCAATCCCCTGACTAGCATCATCATGCCCGCGATGTAGTTCACGTTGAGGCAGACCAGGGCGTAAGTTCCTTCGAGTAGATTCAAGACTTGCCCGGTCAGGCGAGCGGAAGCGATCATCTGTGTACGGCTAAGGACAATTTCCTTTGGGGTACCCGTCGAGCCGGACGTTGTGATCGTGAAAGTTTTTCTTCCACTTAACCACGCTATGGCAAAATCATAGATCGACTTGAAGTAGGGATCGCTCGGAATTTCTTCCTGCAAAATCTTGTCTCGGTGGCTTGTCCAGCTATTCATGGCGACGATTTAAAACCCTAAGTTCGGAAATTGGTTTTAACTCAGCATAAACAATGCGTATTTTTGGCCGTTAAGCAGAGCTATGAACAACACACCACAACAAACGGGAGACGAAAAGATAGCCCGGAATCCTGGATTAATGGAATATGCCCACACGGTGGGCGGAGCAATAATCCGGCCCGACGACATGGGTAAGGTGAAGAGCCGGAGCCTGGTGGCCATGCGCCAGCAGACGGATATTCAACTGGCCCAATTGTACAAGCAGATGCAGCTTTTGGCCGAACAAGCCAAGCACATTGGCCAACGTGTGGAGGTATCGGAAAGAATTTATTCGGCTCAGATGAGCTTCGAGCCTTTAATTGGTAACACCTATTACCTTTACGAAAAAGCGGATGGCGGTGATGCCCTCTCGCTTGTTGGTCCCCAGGAATGGGGACGCAAGAAACCGTTCAAAGCTTTTATTGCTAAGGTCAATATGTTGGCCGATCATACCTGGGAGATTGAAGCTATTTGAAAGCCGTGAGTTATTCTTCCAATTTATAATGTTTAAAATTTGATAATGAACTACTGGATCGTCAAATCCGAACCCTTCAAATATTCGTGGGACGACTTCGTTCAAGAAAAGCGCGGTGTATGGGACGGCGTCAGGAACTACCAGGCCAGGAACAACTTGCAGGCCATGAAATTGGATGATCTCGTGCTTTTCTACCACAGTAACAAAGGCAAGGAGATTGTAGGTCTGGCTAAAATCGTGAAGGAACATTACCAAGACCCAACCACTGAAGACGAGCGGTGGGTAGTTGTAGATCTTGTACCGATCGAACTTTTTCCCAAGGCTGTTACTTTGGCACAGATCAAAGCCGACGACCGCCTGCAAAATATATCGCTGGTTCGGCAATCACGCCTCTCTGTCCTTCCCATCCGCGCTGAAGAATTTGATATTATCGTAGGATTAGCCCATGACTAAGCGCCTATTACGTTTGCGCACCGCTCTGTTCTTATCGTGGTTCGCCTTCATTTTCCACTCCGTATCGGCCCAGGAAACAAAAAGGGTCGAGCTTCCTATTCCCGACAAAAGCGAAACCTACCAGACCGTGCCACTTGGCGGACGAGGCGTTTTGCTCATCTCTCAATCGGGTCGTAATGCCTACAACGTACAGCTTTTCGACACCGACCTGGAACGGCGGTGGTCCATCGATGGAAACATTGAGAACAATCTTGACTATGTGGCCTCTACCTACGATGGTGGCTCAGTCTTCTTACTTTTCAGTCGATACCACAGTCCGATTTACCAGATCGTTAAAGTGAACATTGGTCCGGGCTTCGTCGAGACTTTTACGATCAACACGCTGGATCGCTTCGAAATTACCGATTTTAAGTCGTTAGGTTACGCCCTGTTTATGGCCGGGACGGTTCGCAACGAGCCCGTATTGATCCATACTAATTTACAATCGCAGCAAACCAAAATTCTACCCTCCGCCATTCGAGGTTCCAATGCCATTCAGTCGATTGAAGTCGACACGGTGCATCAGTTGGTCAACGTTAGTTTTGCGGTCAAGAGTCGCAAGGAAGTCAAGATTGTGGCCCATACCTATGATGCCTTGGGGCAATTGTATGGGCAGGTGATGGTGGAGCCAGAAGATGACTATTCATTTTTGAACGGAAAGCTGCAAATCCTGAATGACTCGGTAAAGCTCATGATAGGCACGTACGGGTATCGAAATATGCAGAATTCTAATAGCGCAGCTTCGCAGGGTATGTTCATCAGTAAAATCCTTTTTGACGAGGTTCAGTACACGCGTTACCATAGTTTTACGGATTTCGCCAATTTCTTTTCCTTCATGAACGAACGGCAACAGGAAAAAATGGAACGTCGTATAAAAAGAAAGAAAGATTCAGGCGCCGATTTGAAACTGAACTACCGTTTGCTCGTCCATGATATCATACCCAAAGGGGATCAATACGTGATGGTTTCTGAGGTTTTTTATCCCGAATACCGTAGCAACAACAACAATATCATGGGGATGAATTCATTTATGGGCAACCCGTTCATGTTCGGTTCTCCGTTTGGCCGGGGATTGTACAATCCGTACCTGTGGAATCCCTACTACGGGTCGCGGGGCGGCTACAATAATCAGATTTTCGACGGCTTCGTCTATACTCATGCTATCGTGGCCGACTTCGATAAAGACGGAAAACTACTCTGGGACAACAGCATCAGTTTCGATAACGTGAAGAGTATGGAGCTAAAGGAGAAAATCAACGTTATGGTATCCGAAGAAGGTCGCACACAACTAGTATACAGTAAGAACGGCGCGATCACCAGCAAAATTATCAAAGGGAAACAAGTAGTTGACAGCGGTAAAAGTGTAGAGTTACCTACCGGACTGGAAGGCGATAAGGTTCGCAAGACCTCTACCGACGACATAGATTTTTGGTACGACAACCACTACCTTGCTTGGGGCATTCAGCGCATAGTTAACCCCGCCGGGGATGTGCAGAGCCGGGGACGCCGCGATGTCTTTTATCTGAATAAAATAACATTCTGAGTTTGCTCCTCCTCACCCCTACCCAACATACCGATTACGAACTGATAGACTCGGGTGGCTTCGAAAAACTAGAGCGCTTTGGGGCTTACACGCTCATTCGTCCTGAACCGCAAGCGGTTTGGGACAAATCGCTGAGCGACGTCCAATGGAATGCCCGAGCTGACGCGGTATTTTCCCGCGACAAAAACTCGCAGGAGAAGGGCCAATGGCAGCTCAAAACCCGTATGCCCGAACGCTGGAATATGGTTTACGCAACACCGTTACTAGATTTACGGGCAAAACTCACGCTCTCCTCTTTCAAGCATGTTGGCATTTTTCCGGAACAAGCGGTAAACTGGGACTATATTGCCCATAAACTGAGTGTCATGCCCGTAGAAAAGCCTACCGTCCTGAATCTTTTTGCCTATACGGGCGTGGCCTCGCTGGCTGCCAAAGCGCATGAGGCCGACGTAACGCACGTGGATGCCGTAAAACCCGTCATCAATTGGTCGAGGGAAAATATGGAACTGAGCAGCCTCGACAACATTCGTTGGGTAGTTGAGGACGCGATGAAGTTCGTGAAGCGCGAAGTGAGGCGCGGCAAGAAATATAATGGACTCATTCTCGACCCGCCTGCTTACGGCCGTGGCCCCAACGGCGAAAAGTGGCTGCTCGAGGAGCAGATCAACGAACTGATTGGTCTTTGCGCGGAACTTCTGGCTAAAGAAAACCACTTCTTTATCATCAACTTGTATTCGCTTGGCTTTTCGTCACTTATTCTCGACAACCTGATTAATAGTCATTTCGGTCAGACTACTGGCTACGAGTCGGGAGAGCTCTTTCTGCAAGATTCATTTCGTAAGAAACTTCCACTGGGCGTATTTGCCCGGTTTTCGGATATTTCTACTTGAAAAAGGTTCTAAACCTTGATTTAACGGTGATGGACAATGGCATTTTGTAAAAGAATGCCGAATTTTGCCCTTTGAAACGAATCAGGTTTGCTTTCCAAATGCCACTTAGGTCACATTACAGGTTTTCCGTCGGACTATGGTTGGTATTGTTCTCGTTGGGCTACTGGTCCTGCCAGAGCGACGCCCGTAACACCACGCGGATTCCACCTACCCCCGTCAGCATTATTGGAGATACATGGCAGGAAGACGCTTTGGTGGCATTGGGAGATTTGATTGATCGAAAAATTGATTTGGACAACAATCTTTACAAAAGAGCCAGAATATATCTGAAACAGGAAGAATTCATTTTGGCAGAATCGGATGTCAACGCGGCCATTGACCTGAAAGATAATGTTGGCGAGTACTATCTGCTACGCGCCAAGGTTCGACACGAGTTGAACAAAATTGATCTCGCCCTGGAAGACGCTCAACGTGCTGAAGTGTTGCAGCAGGATTTGCCTGAATTGTATGTATTGTTGGCCGATCTCAATCAGGAAAAAAAGCAGTACCGCGAAGCCCAAAACTACCTTGTCACTGCTCTGAATATGGCGCCCTATGAAGGCGATGCCTATTTTGTAAAGGGAATGCTGCAGAGCAAAATGTCAGACAGTCTGACGGGTTTGGAAAATTTAAAGTACGCTCTTACCCTTAATCCACGCATGTTGCGAGCCTATCGGCAAATCAGCTCGGTATATACTGACCTAGGAAATAAAGGTGAGGCACTTCGTTACAACGGCTTAGCTATTGATCGTTTTCCAAAAAAGGCTGAACTTCAATTTGAGCGGGGAGATATTTACCAAAGAAACAATAAACTGGATAGTGCGGTCTATGCTTACAATAAGGCTATCAATATTGACTCCACTTTGGCTCAGGCTCACTACCGAATTGGAATTATTTATGTCAAATGGAAGGTTTACACGGGTGCCTTAGCTGCTTTTGAAAAAGCGTTACAATTCCGGCCCCGCTACCCTCAGGCTAACTATCTGGCTGGGTATTGCCTAGAAAAATTAGGGAACGACGAACGGGCTGCTGAGTTTTACACTGCCGAAACTGCGCTCAACCCTGACGACGAAGTCGCCAACTCGGCTCTGGCTCGTATCCAGTATCGCAAGCAGAGGCAGTATGATCCAGCCGGAATCTTTGCCTCCAAAAAAGAAACAGTTGTACCACGCGCTCCCGTCGTCGTTCCACGAACGCTAGACAGCCTGCGGGTTAAGATCAAAATCCTGCAACCCCGTCGCACTATCGACATGGGACGTGATTCGGCTATGCAGATCAAAATCAAGTAAGGAACTGATAGCTATGCGGTGACTTGTTCACAATAAGCGAAGTTTTCCGGCTATATGTCTGAACCCCTCCATAACTAATCGACTAAACAAATTAAGGAATGAATATAAATATCACTCTCCCCGACGGTTCAGTCAGGGAATACCCTACTGGGGTTTCGGCGCACGAGATTGCGCTCAGTATTAGTGAGGGCTTGGCCCGGAATGTACTGTCGGCAAATGTAAATGGAGAGGTTTGGGACTCCAATCGCCCCATAGAGAAAGATTCAACCGTCAAGCTTTTGACCTGGAACGACGAGGAAGGTCAGGCTACTTTTTGGCATTCTTCGGCACACCTGCTAGCCGAGGCCTTAGAAGCCCTGTACCCTGGTGTGAAATTCGGCACAGGGCCTTCGATTGAAAAAGGGTTTTACTACGATGTGGATTTGGGCGAAGAGACGGTTTCGAGTGACGATTTCGTCACCATCGAAGCGAAAATGAAGGAACTGGCGCGACAGAAAAACGAGTACGTGCGGCAGCCCATCAGCAAGGCCGACGCCACGAAGTACTTCACTGAGAAAGGCGATGAGTATAAGCTGGAATTGATCGACGGATTGGAAGACGGGCTAATCACGCTTTACACTCAGGGTAGTTTTACTGACCTGTGTCGGGGACCACACCTCCCGAACACAGGAGTGGTGAAAGCGGTAAAGTTGACCAACATTGCAGGGGCTTACTGGCGTAACAACCAAGATAACAAACAACTGACTCGCATCTACGGCATTACCTTCCCTAAGCAAAAGGAACTCGACGAGTACGTATTCCAGGTGGAAGAAGCCAAAAAGCGTGACCACCGAAAGCTCGGTAAGGAACTGGATCTTTTCGCCTTCTCGGAGAAGGTAGGCCAAGGTCTGCCACTTTGGCTGCCTAAAGGTGCAATGCTGCGGGAGCGGTTGGAGGGTTTTTTGAAAAAAGCCCAATTGCGGGCGGGCTACCTCCCTGTTGTGACCCCGCACATTGGCAGCAAGGCACTCTACGAGACTTCGGGACACTGGGAAAAGTACGGCAAGGATTCGTTTCAGCCTATTCGCACTCCCGATGAGAACGAAGAGTTCATGCTCAAACCCATGAACTGTCCGCACCACTGCGAAATTTACAAAACTCGTCCCCGCTCCTACCGTGATCTTCCGCTACGCCTGGCTGAGTTTGGTACCGTTTATCGCTATGAGCAAAGCGGAGAATTGCACGGCCTGACCCGGGTTCGCGGCTTCACGCAAGACGATGCCCACATTTTCTGCCGCCCTGACCAGGTCAAGGAAGAATTCGTTCGGGTAATTGACTTGGTATTGTATGTATTTAAAACTCTGGGATTTGATGACTACAGCGCGCAAATATCCCTGCGTGATCCCGAAGACAAAGCCAAATACATCGGCAGTGATGAATTGTGGGAAAAGGCAGAATCGGCCATCATTGAGGCTACCGCTGAGCGGAATCTCAACACTGTTACCGAACTAGGTGAAGCCGCTTTCTACGGCCCCAAGCTGGACTTTATGGTACGTGATGCCCTGGGCCGGAAGTGGCAATTGGGTACTATTCAGGTAGACTATAATCTGCCCAATCGTTTTGAATTGGAATACATCGGTTCCGATAATCAGAAGCATCGCCCGGTGATGATTCACCGCGCTCCATTTGGGTCGATGGAAAGGTTCATCGCCATCCTGATCGAGAACACAGCTGGACAGTTTCCTCTTTGGCTGTCACCTGACCAAATTGCCATTTTGCCCATTTCGGAAAAGTACTCCGACTACGCCGATGAGGTTTTCTTTGCCTTACAGGACGACGATATCCGGGGCTTCGTAGATCATCGCGACGAGAAGATTGGACGAAAAATTAGGGACGCTGAAATTATGAAAGTACCCTACATGCTCATTGTTGGTGAAAAAGAACAAAACGACCAACAAGTTTCGGTGCGTAAAAAGGGCGAGGGGGATTTGGGTGCGATGTCATGGTCTGAGTTTTCCGCCCTTTTTGAAAAAGAAATTAAGGAGAATTTGGCAGGTTTTTGATTTTTCCTTATCATTATACCGTAGTGGCATTGTTTTTTCGATGAATATTATAGTGACACCAATTTTTTCAACCTCAAATCCAAATTTTTTACAAAAAATTACTCTATGGCATTAAGATCCCCACGCTCACGCGGCAGATACCGAGTACCCGAAGAACCTTACAAAGTCAACGAACGCATCCAGGCACGCGAAGTCCGCGTAGTCGGCGACAACGTCGAAACCGGTGTGTACGACATCACGAAAGCGCGGTCCATCGCCGAGGGGTTGGGCCTGGACTTGGTGGAGATTGCTCCCACCGCCACGCCGCCCGTTTGTAAGGTGGTCGACTACTCGAAGTTCAAGTACGAGCAGAAGAAGAAACAAAAGGAGATCAAAGCCAAGGCACAGCGGGTAGTTATCAAGGAGATTCGTTTCGGTCCAAATACCGACGATCACGATTTCGACTTCAAGTTGAAGCACGCTATGGAGTTTTTGAAAGAAGGAGCAAAGGTTAAAGCCTATGTCCATTTCGTTGGACGAACCATTGTTTTCAAAGAAAGGGGCGTTAATATACTCAACCGCTTCTCGGAAGCACTAGCCGAGTTAGGCAAGGTTGAGATGGAGCCAAAATTAGAAGGAAAGCGAATGACTATTATCATGGCACCTACCGCGCCGAAGAAATAGTGATGAGTGATGAGTGATGAGTGATGAGTGAATTTACTACCTGAGTATTCTCCATCCCCACTTATTCATACTCTTCATTTCCTACCAATACATTTCCCCAACCAAACCCCGCGTTTGGTTGGGGATTTTTTTTTGCGGGAGAAACCCGTATTTTTGCGGGCTGTTTAAACTTTACATTTTATAAAAGACGATTTTTTATGCCTAAAATGAAAACATTGTCTGGCGCCAAGAAGCGATTCAAGCTGACAGGTACTGGAAAAATCAAGCGCAAGCACGCCTTTCACAGTCACATCCTCACTAAGAAGTCCACCAAGCGGAAGCGCAGATTGGTAAAGACTGGCTTGGTCGATGAGACAGAGAAGAAGCGCGTACTGCTTATGCTGGGGTTGAAGTAATTCATTTCCAGTCCTTTTTTATTTCAATTGGTTTTAGTTTCCACCCGATTGTCGGTTTTTAAGCCTCAACGAAGCACCGGCCATCAAAAAACAACATCATTATGCCACGTTCAGTGAACCACGTCGCGTCTCGGGCCAGACGTAAGAAGATTATCAAAATGGCTAAAGGCTACTTCGGTCGCCGCAAAAATGTATGGACCGTAGCCAAGAACGCCGTCGAAAAAGCGATGGGCTATTCTTACATCGGTCGCAAGCACAAGAAAAGAAATTTCCGCGCCCTGTGGATTCAGCGAATCAACGCTGGCACCCGTCAGCACGGAATGTCCTACTCAGCTTTTATGGGCAAATTAGGTACCAGCGGCATCGAGTTGAACCGTAAAGTACTGGCCGATTTGGCCATGAATCATCCCGAGGCATTCAAAGCCATCGTCGATAAAATAAAGTAAAAACAGCGACTACCAAACCCTCATCTACCAAGATGGGGGTTTTTTATTTGCGTGAACGGATTGCATGCTAGTTACCATCGGTTCACCTTTACGTCAAATGCAAGTTACGGCGCAGTAGCCGTTGACCTTTTCATCCTTAACCGTTAATCCTAATTATTATGCTAGAGCAACTTATGGGCATGATCCAGGAGAATTCCCAGGAGGCCATCGTTAGAAACCCCCAGGTACCCAACCAACAGAACGAAGACGTCATGCAAACCCTCATGGGTTCGATCATGGGCGGTATGCAGCAAGAAGCACAAGGCGGTAACGTCGGTGGTTTGATGGGTCTCTTGTCGGGCAAAGCTGTCAACCCTAGCCAGTCATCGAGCTTGATGAGCAATCCCATAGTGGCGGGCATTGCGGGTAAGGCTATTCATAGCATTATGGAGAAGTTTGGCATGTCCAACTCGGCGGCCAGTGGTATTGTAGCTTCGGTACTTCCCGGCGTCATTAGCAGCCTGATAAACAAAACTAGTAATTCGCAAGACGGAAGCATCGATTTCAACAGCATCCTCGGTAGCCTTATGGGCGGCCAACCGGGCGGAAACGCCGGAGTACAAGCCGGAGGTAGCGGCTTTGACTTCAACCAAGTTGGTTATGCACTGGCGGATGGTAAACTAGATATGAATGATCTGATGCGCATCGGCGGCAGCATGATGGGCGGCGGCAGTTCCA
This sequence comes from Persicitalea sp., assembly GCF_041751555.1. Taxonomy (NCBI): domain Bacteria; kingdom Pseudomonadati; phylum Bacteroidota; class Cytophagia; order Cytophagales; family Spirosomataceae; genus Persicitalea; species Persicitalea sp. The sequence continues at coordinate 26,973 of NZ_JBGSXF010000300.1, forward strand.
ACCAACAGCAAGAAGGTGGCATGGATTTAGGCGGAATGCTGGGCGGTTTGTTTGGAAAGTAATTTTACAATTGACGCAGAAGGCTCCGAGGGGTTGACAGTCATAAAGAAGTAGTTTTTAGAGCGGAGCCAATAAATTGGCTCCGCTTTTTTTAAGGCTTCCACAAAATAGGTGCTTTCATCATTCACCACCCTCTTGCCTGGTAACTGTCAATTTGTCACAATCACCTACTACCATCATTTCTGGTACAAGCTTTTTGATGTAGGAATCAGAAATCAACGATAACTAAAACAAATAAATAAAATGGGAAAAATTATTGGCATAGACTTAGGAACTACCAACTCCTGCGTGGCCGTGATGGAAGGTAACGAACCCGTGGTGATTCCAAACAGTGAGGGTGCCAGGACTACTCCCTCCGTTGTGGCCTTTATGGATAGCGGTAATGGGGAACGCAAAGTGGGTGCCCCCGCAAAGCGACAGGCTATCACTAACCCGACCCACACCATCAGTTCGATTAAGCGGTTCATGGGTAAGCGATTTGGCGAAGTTTCTAATGAAATGAAAACCATCGCTTACGAAGTGGAGAAGGGTCCTAACAACACACCGCGCGTCAAAATTGGCGATCGGCAATATACACCGCAGGAGATTTCGGCACTTATCCTGCAAAAAATGAAGCAGACCGCTGAAGACTACCTTGGTCAGGAAGTGACGGAGGCCGTTGTGACGGTACCTGCCTACTTCAACGACGCCGAGCGCCAAGCTACGAAAGAAGCCGGACAGATAGCCGGTCTGGATGTAAAGCGGATCATCAATGAGCCTACTGCTGCAGCATTGGCTTACGGCCTGGACAAACAGCACAAGGACATGAAGATTGCCGTCTTCGACTTAGGTGGCGGTACGTTCGATATTTCGGTTCTGGAATTGGGTGATGGCGTATTTGAAGTAAAAGCGACCGACGGTGATACGCATCTGGGTGGCGACGACTTCGATCAGGTCATCATTAATTGGCTGGCCGAAGAATTCAAGAAGGATGAAGCCATCGACCTAACGCAGGATCCAATGGCACTTCAACGTTTAAAGGAAGCGGCTGAAAAAGCTAAGGTAGAGCTTTCTAGTTCGACGCAGACAGAAATCAACCTGCCTTACATTTTCCCGATCAATGGTATCCCCAAGCACTTGGTGCGGACGTTGACGAGGGCGAAGTTTGAGCAATTGGCCGATGGCTTGTTTAAGCGGATGATGGAGCCTTGCCGTAAAGCGATCAAAAATGCAAATATCAGCACCAGCGACATCGACGAGGTAATCCTGGTCGGTGGTTCTACCCGAATTCCAAAGGTCCAGGAGGAAGTCGAGAAATTCTTCGGCCGCAAGCCCTCAAAAGCCGTAAATCCCGATGAAGCAGTAGCTATTGGCGCGGCCATTCAGGGCGGCGTGTTGACGGGTGAAGTCAAAGATGTACTTCTGCTCGACGTGATTCCACTGTCTTTGGGTATCGAAACTCTAGGTAGTGTGTTTACAAAACTCATTGAGTCCAACACGACGATTCCTTCTAAGAAGACGGAAACGTTCTCGACGGCGGCTGACAATCAGCCATCCGTAGAAATCCACGTCTTGCAGGGAGAGCGGCCTTTGGCCAACCAAAACCGGACGCTGGGACGTTTCCACCTTGACGGCATTCCGCCCGCACCGCGCGGCGTCCCTCAAGTAGAAGTCACCTTTGATGTGGATGCCAACGGTATCCTGAATGTTTCGGCCCGCGATAAGGGGACAGGAAAGGAGCAGAAGATTCGCATCGAGGCGTCCAGTGGACTGACCGACGCCGAAATCGAGCGGATGCGTCAGGAGGCGAAAGCTAACGAGGAGTCGGACAAAGTTGAGCGCGAGAAAATCGACAAAATCAATGCAGCCGATACGCTTATTTTTAGCACTGAAAAGCAGCTCACCGAGTACGGTGATAAACTCTCGGCAGACAGCAAGTCAGCCATCGAAGGTGCCTTGACCGAGCTGCGCACGGCTCATCAGAGTCAGGACGTAGCCGCTATCGACACCGCAATGGAAGGATTAAATACTGCCTGGCAAGCCGCCTCACAGGAGATGTACGCGGCGGGCCCTGAAGGTGATCCAACGGCGGGCGCCCCGAATGGCGCGGCTCCCGAGGGAACCGAGGAGGATGTCACAGATGTCAACTTTGAGGAAGTCAAGTAGATATAAACAAATCTATTTCCCCACTTCCGCTTTGGAAGTGGGGATTTTTATTCCTCAATAATTTTTTCTGAGCATAATTATTTACAGTATCCAGATCGACTTGAACGCGGGGTTTGTGGTACTGTTTTTTGAGCTTAATCCGCGCAATCAACAAAATACAATACATGAATCAAAACATCAGTTCTCCCGAGTTGGCCTACCTATCACCCACGACGCGTGAAAGAGCCATCATGTTGGCACAGGAGTTAGTAAATACAGACCAACTAACTCCGACAGAAGCAATCCGAACGGCGATTTTGCAAGCCAAAAATTGGGCGGTCAAGAGCGTTAATGGCAATGTTTGGAAGAAATTGAAGCAGGTCGATAGGGAAGGGTTATGATCGATTCATCTTTAAAATTTAAAGGTCAGACGATTATCGTCACGGGTTCTTCCTCAGGAATCGGTCAGGCATGCGCTATTTATTTTGGTGGGCTTGGAGCGAATGTCGTTGTAAACTACCATAACGATGAGGACGGAGCGAGTGAATCCTTGAAAAAAATAAAAGCGGGTGGTGGCGATGGAATTACCGTTCAAGCAGATGTTAGCAAGGAAGCTGATGTAATTTCCATGTTCGAGCAAACGATAAAAAAATTCGGTCGACTAGATGTCATGGTAAGCAATGCGGGCTTACAAGTGGACTCTCCTTTCTTAGAAATGACCACTAAACAATGGCAAAAAGTAATTGACGTGAATCTTACGGGTCAGTTCATCTGCATTCGGGAAGCGGCCAAGCAATTTGTCAAGCAGTCACCCAGGGAAGAAAGTGATTCTAAAATTGACACAGGGCCCGCGATTGGCAAAATTGTTATGATGAGTTCTGTGCATGATGTCATTCCCTGGGCAGGACACGTTAACTACGCTGCCTCCAAAGGTGGTGTATCCATGATGATGAAGTCGGTCTCGCAGGAGTTGGCCCCTTATAAAATTCGCGTTAATTCGATAAGCCCTGGGGCTATCAAGACAGCTATCAACAAATCCGTTTGGTCGAAGCAAGAAACATTAGAGGAGTTGATGACGCTTATCCCCTATCGCCGTATTGGTACTGCCGAGGATGTAGCAAAGGCTGTGGCATGGCTGGCATCCGATGAATCGGACTATGTGAACGGTGAGACGCTCTATATCGACGGTGGAATGACTCTGTATCCCGAATTTGCCGATAACGGCTGATTCGTTTCGGAAGTTACTGTTTGCATCTACTCAATCCCGCTCTTACAGCATATTTACAATGAAAGCTCATCCGTAAGGTTGAGCTTTCGTTTGCTTCAGTTCAATATGTCAAATACCTCTTTTTAAAATATCGCAAATCCAACTGTGGCTTGCCAGAGAGAGCCTTTCCTTTTTAGTTGAGAATTGAAATTGGCATCATCGGTATCTGCGTTAATAATATTGGAAGTATTACCCTCATACCGCAGATCAACGCTGAGATTCCCAATATCTACTCCTACCCCAGCCTGATAACCCAGAGCAGCCGAATTATAGTTGTCTTTCACCGAATTGGCCCCGACTTCATTCAGCGCCTGACGCAGTCCCCCGTTCTCGGACAGGCGCAAAGAGGCGATTGGTCCAGCATTAATACGAAAAAAATCACCGAAGCGCAAACCCACCATGACAGGGACATCGAAATTTGTGAAACGCAAATCCACACTGCTATTGTTCATGGAACTAGTGGATGACCGAAAAATATTGACTGTACCGCCTTTTTGAGAGAGTAATAATTCCGGTTGTAAGTAGATACTGCTACCCAGTCGCACGAAAACACCCCCAACGAATCCGGTCAAACTAGCATTAGTGTTTCCTATTTTTACGTTCGGATCACTGCTCGATACGACATCCCCACCTTTCAATCTGGAAAGATTGGCACCAGCCTTTATTCCAAATTTAAAATTTCGGTTCTGCGCATGCCCTGACGTGGTCACAATAGCTAAAATCAGGGCAAGGAATAAATATTTTGAAGTTTTCATAACTATTGTTTTTGGTACAGATTTAATGTTTAGTACTACTTGCAGCAAATTTCAACTAACTACCTAAAAAAATGAACCAAATAGCCTCTGACTCACGGCTCAAAACATTTCAGGTATTGAATATCTTAGGCTATCTATTGATGGTTACGATGAATTTTCTCGCAAACTACTTGCCAATAAATGGCTTGACAACAGGAGAACTTTCCGATAAATACCCAAACCTTTTCGTTCCGGCGGGAATAACTTTCAGCATTTGGGGTGTGATCTACCTTTTGCTGCTGCTTTTTACTGTCTATCAGGCTAGTACTTTGTTCAGCGGTAAGCCGAGCCGTATAAATACGATCGTCTCGCAGATAGGGATATGGTACTTTGTTTCATCACTTATGAACTCCATGTGGATTGTCGCTTGGCATTACGAGTTCTTGCCTGCCTCCCTGGCGATAATGACGTTCATCCTGCTTTCATTATTACTGACCAATTTCGGCATTGCAAATGTCAACGATGTGATGACTCGCAAAGAAAAGTTTTTGACCAAAGCGCCTTTCGGCGTGTACCTGGGCTGGATTTGCGTGGCATCAATCGCCAACGTTACCACCTGGCTTACGGGCGTCCGATGGACGGGCGGCGGTTTGGAACAAGATAGCTGGGCAGTAATTATGGTTGTGGTAGGAGCTCTGATCGTGCTATTCGCTTCCTTTCGTCTCAAAAATGGTTATGTGGCGCTAGCGGTTGTATGGGCATTTTTCGGAATTATAATCAAGAGACTTGACGTAGAGCCTGTGTATCAATCAATAGCGTTTGTTGCAGGTGCTGCGGCATTAGTTTTATTTATTTTAGCCTTGGTGTTGATTGTTAGGCAAAATAAAACGGGTAATCTTACAAAAGTCGAAGCAACTTCTCTTTACGAATAATGGTGACAGGCACTCGATTTTCATTAATCGCTACGATGGCAAATCACCCGACATGCGAAATCAGTTAAAAACAGTGCAATCAGTCCCCGAACGCTTCTTTCCTCCTCTCATACGCACTTTCTGAGATTTGTAGCGCGGCTTCTTTTGCTTTTCTTTTGGTTCCTTCTTTTTTGAATAAGGGAGCAGCTGAAAATCGTACTCCGGAATAAAGTATTCCTCAGAGTACTCGGCTACGGGCAAGGGCAGATGGTGTCTACCAGTAAAATGAAGCGTGTCATATTCATAGTCGTACAAGTAGATTGTCACGAAACCGTCACGGCTATATTTGATACCTATATCCGAAAATGGCCCATCAGCTTGGTCGTTTGAAGCCACAGCCCGAGCCAAAGTTTGGGCAAATTCCTTTTGCTTACCTTTCAGCAACAAGTTCATGTTAAACTGAAATACGCGGTGCGCGGAGTCGAGCTGCAAGGCAATTTCCAGATAATATTTGGCGTCTTTCTGATTTTCTAACCCCGCGTAAAGCACGGCGGTATTATTCAAAGCACTTTTGTCTTGGTGCGCCTGGTAACTCAATTTAGCGTCTTCGTATTGTTGCCAATATCGGTAGACATTGCCTTGGTTAACGTTGTAAAATTTTCTAGCGGGCGCTACTTCCATGGCTGCTTTGAAGTCATCGAAGGCCAATTGATACTGATTGTCAGCCGCTTCTGGTTGGCTCAATTGATCAAAACGATTACCGTGGTACGCATTCACGATTCCCCGATTATTGAGTAGATAAGGAGTTTCAGGGTTGGCTTTCACCAAACTATCAAACAGTACTTTGGATTGATCCAGCTTGTCGTTCTCCAATAGTGCGAGACCCCAACCATTCTGAGCCTTATTATTTTCGGGATTTATAGCAATCGCTTTTTTGAAAACATCATAGCTCTTTTTGTGCATATCGAAATGCAGGAGCATGTTCCCGTAGTTGCTCCACATCTTGTCGTCCTTCTTCTCGAAACCGAGTGCTTTACTAAGGTAACGGCCCGCCTCGGAAATGTTTTTTTGGTCAACGTATATACTACTTATTCCGGCCAGAGCTTCGAAGCGAGCGCCATCCAGCCGTAAGGCCGAATCGAAGTCGGCCATAGCCGCACCAGCTTTTCCGGTATAGTAGTTGGCAAAACCCCGGCACACAAAAATATCCGCAAGTGCGCGATCCGATGGGTCAAAAAGCTGATCGGCGGCTTTCATGTCTTCCAGCGCTTCGGCATAGTTTCCTAATCCGTATTGCGTGATCCCCCTGCCTAGTTTGGCGGAAAGATAGGTACTGTCCTTTTCAAGAATTCGGTTGTAAAGTAGTTGAGCAGCTTGATATTCGTGCTGGGATACCAGTACATTAGCTTGTCCGCAGATCGCTACCGGGCTATCACGAATCATGGTTGCAGCCAGCCGATAGTACTTTTGGGCGTTGTCCATTTGATTGAGGCCATAGTAGGCGTGCCCTAAGCCCAAAAAAGCGTCCTTGCGGAAGGCAGGGTCTTTTCCTTCTAAATATTCTTGAAAAATAAGGGTTGCCTCTTGGTAACGCTGTAAATCCAACAGTGCGTTGGCGTAGCGGATTTGGGCCTTGGGGTGCTTTTTGGCCATTTTTTCAAAGTCTGATACCGCACGCTTTGGTTGGTTCAGTTTCATGAGCGCATCTCCCCGCAACAGCCGATAAGCCATTTCATCGCTTTGCCGGATGGCGGCCGATGTCTCGGCCACCGACTCTTCCAATTGACCGTTAAGTTTATATAACAAACCGAGATTGTAGTTCCACTTTCCATGGGTGTTTCCAGGGGCTATGTTCTGACCATATATAAGCCCGTCTTGTATCCGACCCTGCTTACAATATACGACCAGGGTATTCAGAGCTGCCGATTTGCTTTCAGCAGCATCCTCAAACAATGGAAGTGCTTGCTCATAATTTTGATTAAGCATGTGAAGCAAGCCCATAGAATAATTTGTTTGCGAATCGAGAGAGTCGATCGAGCCGAGTAAGCGAAGCGCTTTATTATAATTGCCCGACAGGGCATTAAGCATCGCTTCATTATTGAACTTTTGAATCGAATCAGCAGGATTGAAATTCGCCTTGTGATATGATTGGTAGGACTTTTGGAGGGTGATCAGATCGCGGCGGTAGTCGGTGGAGCGAGTGATTTGAGGGTTATTTTCGGCAAAGGATTTGTTAAAATCCCGAAGTAGTTTTTCAAACAAACCCTGGGATTCACGGAATTCCTGAGCCTGTGCTGCCTGGATTTTCACCAAGAGCAACAATCCCAAAACCACACAAACCAACCTAACCCTCAGCATCACAATTTCTTTATTCGGGGACAATCATCTTCGTCAAGCTAAGGGAAACCCGACATTTTTTCAACGACATCCTTGGTTGCGGATTGCCTGATCGTGAATTGACGACCAATTTCTTATTTCAAAACTACTCCATAGCAGTATTCTGCAATTCGTAACGCTTCTTTCCTACAATGCTCCCTTTACTACCTAGTACTTCTACGTCGATTGCCTGCTGGGTAGGATTATTTATTTCGACTGCCTCCTGCGTCACCTCCACCCGCAGAGTGACTCCGCGGAAGTCGATACGGAAGGCGTAAGACTCCCATTTTTCCGGGATATAAGGATTTAGCACCAGCGTATCGTTCAGTACCCGCTGACCGGCGAAGCCCTTCACCACGCTCATCCAAGTACCAGCCATAGAAGTAATGTGCAGGCCATCTTCGGTATCGCTGTTGTAGTCATCTAGGTCGAGGCGGGCAGTGCGGACGTACATTTCATAAGCTTCCGCCTTTTTTCCAAGGCCAGACGCCAAAATCGAATGCACGCAGGGCGAAAGCGAAGACTCATGTACCGTCATGGGTTCGTAGAAATCAAAGTTTCTACGAATAGTAGCCTCATCGAAATGATCCTCGAAAAAGTAAAGCCCCTGTAACACATCTGCCTGCTTGATGAAGCAAGAGCGTAAGATTCGATCCCACGACCAGTTTTGGTTGATGGGCCGCTCGTCGGCGATTTCCTCAACGGACTTCAATTCTTTATCTAAAAATCCATCCTGTTGCAAGAAAACCTCGCGCTCGTGATCGTACGGAAAGTACATCTTCCCGATGATTTCCCGCCAGTCGCCGATTTCCGTTGCTTCATCAAAACTGGTTTTTGCAAAAATTGCTTCTGCTTTATCTTGGCTTTTCACGTAATCGATCCCTTCAAGCGTGTATTTCAGGCACCACACCGCGATGTAATTGGTGTACCAGTTATTATTGACGTTGTTTTCGTACTCGTTAGGTCCCGTTACGCCCAGCATCACGTATTTCTCCTTCGCAGCCGACCAATTGACGCGCTGTTTCCAGAAACGCGCAATCGCTATCAGCACTTCCAGGCCGTACTCAGCCAAATAGCCTTGGTCGCCCGTGTAATTTATATAATCGTGAATGGCGTAGGCCATCGCCCCGTTCCTGTGGATTTCCTCAAAGGTGATTTCCCACTCATTGTGGCTTTCCTCACCGTTTATCGTCACCATCGGATAAAGCGCCGCGCCGTCCTTGAAGCCCAGTTTTTGGGCGTTCTCGATAGCTTTACCCAGTTGCTTGTGTCGGTAGATCAGCAAATTACGTGCTACGTGCTTTCCCGAAGTCGACAGGTAAAATGGAATACAATACGCTTCAGTATCCCAATAAGTCACGCCACCGTACTTTTCGCCTGTAAAGCCCTTTGGACCAATGTTCAGCGATTCGTCCTCGCCAGTGTAGGTCTGCTGCAAGTGGAAAATATTAAAACGTATCCCCTGCTGCGCCGCGATGTCGCCAACAATCTCGATGTCGTTACGCTCCCATTTTTCCACCCAGGCTGCCTCGTGTTCAGCCAAAAGTTTGTCGTAGCCTTTGTGGGTGATGCGGTCAAGGTAAGCCTTTGTCTTTTCCGTCAGTTCCTCTCGCTCATAGTTCATAGAAGAGAGATTTACTGCGTATTTGTAAAGCATCACTTCATCGCCTTCGCTGATTTGTACGGGCACTTTACCCGCCACGTACTTTTCGTTCTTGACGGGATGCGATTGAAAATCAAGTTTGTTGCCGTTCTTTTTTAGGTCAAAGCGCATTCCCGTCGCCACCTCGAACTGCTCTACCCCGTAAGGATTGGGCTTTGTCTGCAATGTCAGGATGCCCTCAGCAAAGGAAGTTTCCTTTTTGATCTCATTCCAAAATGTCTCGTCGTAATTTGAATCGCGGTTGCGTATGTTACCATCAAGATAAGGCGTGAGTGTAATTTGACCGTCGAAGTTCAGCGCCGTAATCGAATAGGCAATTGCTCCCGACTCATCTTCAACCATGTTGCAAAAACGCTGACTCCGAATTTTAATCCGTTTGCCACTGGGTAATTCTGCCGTACATTCTCTCTCCAACACACCGCGCTTCATGTCCAACTCCCGCCGAAATTCCTCGATTTTACATAGATGTAAGTCCAAGGTTTCCCCTTCAATTTCGACGTCAATTCCGATCCAGTTACAGGCATTGATAACCTTGGCAAAATATTCAGGGTAGCCATTTTTCCACCAGCCCACGCGGGTTTTGTCAGGAAAATAAACGCCCGCCACGTAGTTGCCGAGTAGAGTTTTGCCCGAATATTTTTCTTCGAAATTTCCCCGCTGTCCCATCCGCCCGTTGCCCAGACTCATTAGGCTTTCGGTGATTTCGTTGTGTTTAGGATGGAAACCTTCTTCGATTACTGACCAGGGAGCGTGTGTAATGTAGTTTATCATTTGCTGATAAGTGTGTCTTTATTTGAGAATTTCTAATGCTTGCAGCTAAGCCGCACCTACGGATCAGGGGTTTACAAGTAAAATGGGGGAAAGAGAATATATTTGTCTCCAACCCAAAACTTGGATTTCCGGCCACTTACTCAACAATACCTATTTATCGCTAGGCTAAAAAAGGTGTTTCACCGTCGTAGCGTCAATGTCCTGAAAACCCGGGATGACCATATCGGCGCCTGCGGCTTTAAGTCCGGCGGGCTCGCCGACACCCACAGCAATCATACCGCCCGCCTTAGCAGCTTTGATACCCGCGATAGCGTCTTCAAAAACGATACAATTAATCGGTTTAACTTTTAGATCCTCCGCGCCCATCAGGAATGTTTGTGGATCGGGCTTGCCTTTTGTTATTCGGTTGCCGTCCACAATCGTAGCGAAATAACGCGTCATCCCTATTTGTGCCAAAATCAGCCGAGCATTCTTGCTGGCCGACCCTAGGCCGATCTTGATGCCTTCCTGAATCAGTGAGTCGAGAAAAACTTGCACACCAGGCAATACATCCTCGGACGACATTTTTTGGCAGAGTTCTAAGTAACGTTCGTTTTTCGTAGCTGCTAATCGATTCTTAGTTTCAGCATCTAGTTCAACCGCTCCGATTTTCAGAATAATTTCAAGTGATTCCACACGGCTAACGCCTTTCAGCTGCTCGTTTTGAGCTACGGTGAGATCGAATCCCAGACCGTTGGCCAATTCGCGCCAGGCGAGATAATGAAATTGGGCAGTATCGACAATAACCCCATCGAGGTCGAAAAGACATGCTTTTAGTTCGGACATTATTTCTTGTTTGGAGAGCAGATATAGCCGCCCGTGCGGTTCAGAGTAAAGCTGTTCGCAGTTTGTATTTGCTTGTTAAGCACTGTGATCTAGTTTCCCAACTCAAACACATAAGCAGTTCGTGCGGCTAGTTTTAGAGGTTGATTGAGGTTAAAAGTGGAGCCCTCAAGTACATCGATGGCTGTGGCAAAAGTACCAAGCCTTTCCCGAAATCGCCCGGTTTCGAGCGAAATAGACTCTTTATTAGAGTTCATAATGACCATAATCGTTTTGTTCTCGTCGTACCTGAAATAAACGTAAACGCCTTCCATCGGCAAGAACTGAGTCAGCTTCCCGCTATGGAGCGCGGGGTTGTTTTTGCGGTAGTTGGCCAGCTTTTTTATAAAATCGAAGGCTTCGTTTTCGGCATTTGTGCGTCCCACTTCCGCAAATTTGTTTTCCTTATCGCCTATAAACCCGCCGGGAAAGTCGCGGCGCACCTCGGCATCGGAGGGGTCTTTAAAATTCTTCATCAGGATTTCAGTTCCGTAGTAGAGTTGCGGAATGCCGCGTGTGGTCAGAAGCCAGATAATGCCCATGCGGTAGTTGTCCATATTTTCGCCAACAACGGAGAGGTAACGGTCGGTATCGTGGTTATCCAGAAAAACCACGTTTTTCATCGGGTTCTCGTATAGATAGTCTTGTCCTAACGTAGCGTAGATGCGTTGCACGCCACTGTCCCAACCTACTTCTTGATTCAGGGCATCATTTATGGCGTAATAAGTTTGAAAATCACAGGCTCCGGGCAAGTTGCTTTTGAAAGGCACTTCAAGATGGTTTTGCTGAAAGTAAGCCTGGTTAGGTACACTCTTGGTCCAGTTCTCCCCAAAAATGTGAATGTTGGGGTACTCGGCCAGTAAAGCCGCATTTACCTGATTCATAAATTCCAGGTCGTTATACATGTAAGTATCCACGCGCCAGGTGTCAATTCCAAAATACTCCACAGTCCAAATCGCGTGTTGCAGCAGGTAGTTTTTTACATAAGTATTATTCTGATTCCAGTCGGGAAGAAACGGCACGAACCAGCCGTCAGAGGTGACTTTCTGGTCAAGCTTCGAAGCGTAAGGGTCAAGGACAGGCTGCTCTTTGTAAGAAGTATTGGTGTAAGTAGGCCATTGGTGAAGCCAATCGGCGGCGGGCGAATCTTGAAGCAGCCAATGATTGACGCCTGCGTGATTGTACACCGCGTCCTGCACAATTTTCAGACCGTTGGCATGGGCAGCATCTACCAGCTTTTTATAGGAGTCGTTGCCGCCAAGCCGCCTATCTACCTGATAGTGATCCGTAAAGCCGTAACCGTGGTAGGCGCTGCGGGGTGAGCCACCTTCATCAGTAAGTGGCTGATCATTTTCAATGACTGGATTCAGCCAAAGTGCGGTCACGCCCAACTCCTTAAAATAATCAAGATGATCTATAATTCCCTGCAAATCACCACCGTGCCGCAGAAAAGGATTGGAGCGATCAGCCTGCGTATCGGCCATGTCGGCAAATTTATCGTTGCTCGGATCGCCATTGGCGAAGCGGTCAGGCAGCAATAAGTAGATAAGGTCGGATGCATCCACGCCCTGCGCCTTAACGAAATCGGTGCGAGCACGAAGTTCGTAGGGAATAGTTTTGGTAAAAGTTCGAGTCGTAGTCTTTCGGCCTCTTTTCACTTCCGTTTCGCGGCTTAGCTCGATATTGAAAGTTCCCGTCCGGCAGTTGGGCGAAATGGTCAAATCCAGAATGAGGTAGTTGGGATTATCGACCTTATTTTCTTTCACTAAGGTCAAACCGGGGTAGTTGATAACCACCTTGGCGGCGGCTAAGTTTTCCCCGTGCACGATAATCTGTAAACGAGGGTCTTTCATGCCCACCCACCAATTGAGCGGGGCAATACGGTCGATAACTATGGGCTGGGTAAATGCCTTTAGGCACAGTCCGAGCAAACAGATGAGGAACGTAACATGAGCTTTGGAAAAGAGACGCAACATAGATTGAAGACAGCTTGAAAAGGCCAAATTAAGCTTTTTTGATCTTTTTGTAATAAAAAATACCCTCTATTTTTGTAGATTGAAGCCTTTGCTGGATGCCTAGAGAAATTCTCTTACTCTAATTCAAATAATTATTGCTTTTTTGTCGGCTTGTACGAGAAAACTACTTGAAATTCATGCAATCCCCCGTTCCAGAGCACGACAAGCTGATAATCTACCAGATATTCACCCGCCTTTTTGGCAACCAGAATCTCACTAATAAGTATTACGGCTCGCGCGACACTAACGGCGTAGGTAAGTTCAATGACATCACGACCGTAGCGCTCAAAGCCCTGAAAGATTTTGGCATATCGCACGTATGGTACACGGGCGTGATTGAGCACGCCATGATGACCGATTACTCAGAGTATGGAATAGAAGCCGATAACCCATTGATCGTTAAAGGACGAGCGGGTTCACCTTACGCCATTAAAGACTACTACGATGTGGATCCTGACCTAGCCGTGGACGTCAACAATCGCATAGCTGAATTTGAGGCTTTAGTCCAGCGCACCCATGACGCCGACTTAAAACTTGTCATCGACTTCGTCCCCAACCATGTCGCACGGCAATACGCCTCCGACTCGAAGCCCGTTGGGCTGCGCGATTTTGGCGAAGGCGACCGCATGGATTTGGCTTTCGACCCGCAGAATAATTTTTACTACCTGCCGGGTGAGCCTTTCTGTTCGCCGGAAGCAATCGAATCGCCTGTATCAGCCGAGGAAACCTACGTGGAAAATCCAGCCAGAGCAACAGGCAATGACGTGTTCACCCCTCATCCGAGCATATACGATTGGTATGAAACTATCAAACTCAACTACGGCGTAAACTACCTCGATGGCCGCAGCAGACAATTCGATCCGCTCCCCGCTACTTGGCTCCAAATGCGGGACATCTTGCTTTATTGGACTCAAAAGGGCGTAGATGGCTTCCGTTGTGACATGGCCGAGATGGTACCTGTGGAATTCTGGGGTTGGGTAATCCCCGAGATTCAAAACGCAAACCCCCATATTATTTTTATCGCCGAAATCTACAATCCTGCTGAATACCACAACTATATCAAAACTGGCAAATTCGATTATCTCTACGACAAAGTGGGACTTTACAACTACCTCCGGCCCATCATGGAGGGCAGCGGCACGGTCGAGGACATCACGCGGTTGTGGCAAAACGAATCAGGCGACATAGCCAGCCATATGCTTCGGTTCCTGGAGAACCACGACGAGCAGCGCATCGCCTCCCGCTTCTTTGCGGGCGACCCATGGGTGGGAGTTCCTGCCATGACCCTCAGCGCCACGTTACATACCGGGCCAGTGATGATTTACTTCGGGCAGGAGGTAGGCGTGAACCCCACGGAGCCCGAAGGCTTCCAGGGTGACGATGGTCGGACAACTATTTTCGACTACTGGGGAGTACCTGAGTTCCAAAAGTGGGTCAACGGCGGCAAATTTGACGGCGGAGGCCTGGACGAAAACCAAAAGAAACTCCGCCAATTTTACCATGACCTCAACCACTTCGCCGTAGAAAATGAGGCTATTCGCACTGGTAAATTTTACGATTTGCAGTACGTCAACATCAATGGACAGAGCCCTGGCTACGATAAAACCCGAACTTATTCTTATCTGCGCTACACCAAAACCCAGCGTTTTCTCTGCATCTATAATTTTGACAAAGCGAACACCATCAATACATCGGTCAAAATTCCGGAAGTGGTAATCCTGGATACACTGGGTTTAGCAAATGGTCAATCTTTTCAATTGAATGAAGTTTTTCCAAGAAGAGAATACGAGAAACAATTGAATGCCAACGAAATATCGTCCCAAGGTATCCCAATTACGCTTCCTCCTTCTTCCGTGATCATCATTGAGATTATGGCTCAATGATGATTAAATAATATCGTAAATCCAAGCATATTTTGTATTTAACTTCCATCTACTTTTACAGTAATTCACTTATTCAAAATTAAATAGTGGACACCCCTCCTCCCTCCGCCAACATCCCCCCCGTCCGGCCCAAGCCTCGGTTGAGTTTTTGGGACATTTGGAATATGAGCTTTGGCTTCCTGGGCATTCAGTTTGGCTTCGCGCTGCAAAACGCCAACGTGAGCCGCATATTCGAGACGCTGGGGGCAAGTGTGGACGACATTCCTATTCTGTGGGTAGCAGCACCATTGACTGGGCTGTTAATTCAGCCCGTAGTTGGGTACTTCAGCGATCGTACCTGGACGAGGTTGGGGAGGCGGCGTCCCTACTTTTTGATGGGTGCGGTGTTGGCTTCGCTGGCCCTGTTCGTGATGCCTAATTCCCCCACTCTGTGGTTTGCCGCCGGGATGTTATGGATCATGGACGCGTCGATCAATATTTCTATGGAGCCGTTCCGGGCTTTCGTGGGTGACAATCTCCCTACCGACCAAACTACCTCGGGATTCGCAATGCAGAGTTTTTTCATCGGTACCGGGGCCATCATAGCCTCTTCGCTTCCTTACGTTTTAACCAATTGGTTTGGAGTACCCAACCAAGCCGCCGAGGGAATTATTCCTGATTCGGTCAAGTGGTCTTTTTACCTGGGCGGTGCGGTGTTTTTCATCGCAGTGCTTTGGACCGTATTTCGATCCAGGGAGTACTCGCCCGAAGAGTTGCGGTCATTCTCGGAACCAATCGACAAAAAGACGCTGGACGGCAAGGGCGTGCTTGAGTCCAAAATATCGGATAGCAAAGGGCAATCGCAAATAATGAAAGGTCTAGCTGTGGCTGTGGTTGGCCTCATTCTATCGGGCTGGCTTTATTCTCAGAGTTTAAATAAAGAACTGTACGTCTTCACCGTAGGTATATTCATCGTCGGCGTGCTTTTTATGCTCTCGGGGCTGATGCAGCGGCAGGGTTCGTACGCTAATGGTTTTGTGACGATCATGAACGACTTCGAAACCATGCCCGCTACTATGAAACAACTGGCCGTAGTGCAGTTTTTCTCTTGGTTTGCCTTGTTCGCCATGTGGATTTATATGACGCCAGCCGTAACAAGCCACCTTTACGGCACCACCAACACTACTTCCAAACTTTATAATGACGGGGCCGACTGGGTTGGGCTCTGCATGGGCGTATATAATGGCGTCGCCGCCTTGGTGGCGTTTGGTATACCGGTAGTAGCGAGGTTCACAAGTCGGCGCGTTACGCATTTGCTTTGTTTGAGCGCAGGCGGACTGGCGCTACTCTCCATATATTTTATGAACAATCCCGACTATCTGATGCTGGCGATGGTTGGAATAGGTATAGCCTGGGCTTCTATTTTGTCGGTTCCTTACGCCATTTTGTCGGGATCTCTGCCCGCCGCCAAGATGGGTTACTATATGGGAGTGTTCAATTTTTTCATCGTCATTCCGCAGATTGTAGCCGCAGCCCTATTGGGGTATTTGATAAAATCGTTATTTGGTGGCGAGCCGATCTACGCATTGGTTTTGGGGGGATGCTCGATGATTCTGGCCGGATTACTTTGTCTGCGAGTGCAAGATGAACCGAAAAAAGTGAGCGCGTCAACAGCAGGATAATCAAACAGGCAGTTTGGAAGATTTAAAGATTACAGCTTGTTTTTCGGGCACATTGGCACATTTTTTCTAAATTGAGGGTGAGCATGCACTTCCCTAGCCCAAGAACATCAGCGCATATTATGAATCAACTACCTATCCGAAAAAAAGGCCGATTAATCATCGTCGCCTACCGTCTTCCTTTTAAAATAATCAAAAACGGTAGCGGTACTTCGCTTTTTCAAAATTCCGGTGGACTAGTTTCCGCCGTGCTTTCCCTGGCACAGGGTGCCACGAATACCAGCTTCGAGTTTGAGGATAAAATCCAGTGGATAGGCTATACCGACAACACTGCCGAGGAACTTGAAGGCGTTACGCTTGAAAACGACAATTTCAAGGCACATCCAGTGTTTATCTCTCAGGAACTCAATGATAACTACTACGAAGGATTTTGTAATGACCTGATTTGGCCGCTATTTCACTACTTCCCTACACTGGCCAAATTTGAAAATGAATTCTTTGAGGCATACCAGAAAGCGAATCTGCTTTTCTACGAAGCGATGGTGGATGTCATTCAGCCTGATGACGTGATCTGGATTCATGACTACCAGTTGATGATGCTGCCCGACTTGATTCGGCAGAAGTTCCCCAATAATAAAATTGGTTTCTTTTTTCACATCCCTTTTCCTTCCTACGAGATTTTTCGCCTACTACCCTCGATTTGGCGCGATGCCATTATTGACGGTATTATGGGGGCCGACGTAGTAGGTTTTCACACCAATGATTATGTCGAATATTTCCTAAAAGCCGTGCGGATGGTCATTGGGCAGGGCAACCGAATGCACTATGTCAATCTAAATAATAGGTTGGTAAAGGTAGATGCCTTTCCGATCAGCATCGACTATCAGAAATTCAACGATGCCTTTGACGACCCGAAAGTTAGCAAAGCGCGACAGGAAGCTCGGGTACCGTTAATGGAGAAAGTTATTTTTTCTGTCGATCGACTAGATTATTCAAAGGGATTGCTCAATCGTTTGAAAGGATATGAACGTTTTCTTGAACAATATGAGGAGTGGCACGGACGGGTATCGTTTGTGATGATGGTTGTACCTTCGCGCGACCAAATCGAGCAATATCAACAGATGAAATCCGAAATCGACCAGATGGTGGGTCGTATCGGGGCTCAATACGGCAGAATCAATTGGCAGCCCATCATTTATCAGTACCGCTCAATGCCCTTTGAGGAGTTGGTGGGGCTTTATACGGCCAGTGACGTGGCATTGATTACGCCCGTTCGCGATGGCATGAACCTGGTGTGTAAGGAATACGTAGCCAGTCGAAAAGATGAGCAAGGTGTTTTGGTATTGAGTGAGATGGCGGGGGCCGCCGCTGAATTGGGCGAGGCACTGATTATTAATCCAACTGATAGCCAGGACATTGCCGATGCCATAAACAAAGCCTTGGCGATGGAACCCGAAGACCAACGGAAGCGCATGGTAGCCATGCAGCAGCGCTTGCGAGAATACGACGTATTTGCGTGGACTAACGACTTTTTTACCCAAATGCTAATGATTGATCAAGAACATAAAAGACTGAAATTAGATTACCTCACGGATGCGGATATCGTTGAGATGAACCAAGCTTACTCCAAAGCGAAAAAGCGTCTGTTTTTCTTCGATTATGATGGCACCCTTGTTCCCATCGTCCGCGAGCCGGAGGATGCCATCATTTCGGCAGAAACCAAAGCCATCGTGGCCGAACTAGCTGAGCGCGACACGGTGGTCGTAATCAGCGGTCGCGATCGGGCCTTTCTGATGAACGTTGTGGGCGATCTACCTGTCCATATCGTGGCCGAACACGGCGCTTTGATCCGTAAAAAAGGTGAGCGGGAATTTATGATGAATCCCGCTTATGTAGAAGATTGGAAAGACGGCATTCGTCCGATTCTGGAATTGTACGTAAAGCGTTGTCCGGGTGCATTTGTGGAGGAAAAAGAAACTTCTTTGGCCTGGCACTACCGCACAGCTGACGATCATGAGTACGCATTACGCCGAGCGCAGGAACTAGCCTGGCAGCTCAAAAGCTTCATTCAGCCCGAGCAAGCCCTGCAGATCATCGAAGGCAATATGGTAATTGAGGTCAAAAAAACCGCTTTCAACAAAGGTACTTCGGCAAAATCATTCGTTGAAGAAGATGATTTTGATTTCATACTGGCAATGGGCGATGATACCACGGACGAAGATATGTTCGAAGCGTTGCCTGGATCGGCCTATACCGTAAAAGTGGGTGACGCACTTTCCATCGCGAAGAAACACATTAAGAATCAGTATGCGGTCATGGAATTATTGACCACATTCAAAGAGTAGTTGTGTGGGTTGATTGTGCTAAATGCTTTCTAGATGTTCAACTGGTTCGTAAAGTGTTTTCTATCGTTATTCGGAGATGAGGTATTTCAAAACAGTGTTAATTTTATGGGGAGCGGCGCTGCTTGGTTTTGTACCAAGAGTTGAGAACCCCGAACAAGTTTTTTTGGAGAAGATTGCCAAGGTCAGTTCAGGGACACTTCCTGAACTGACTTTGTGCATGGCCGAGACCTTTATGGGGATTCCTTACGTTGCGCACACGTTGGAAGGTAATGCGAATGAGCAGTTGGTTTGTCGTTTCGACGCATTGGACTGCACTACTCTGGTTGATGTGTCAGTGGCTTTGGCTCTAGCCAAAAAAGAGGATTTGACCTACGAACAGTTTCTAAGTATAATGACCCAACTGCGATACATGGGCGGCGTTATCGATGGTTACCCTTCGCGGCAACATTATTTTCTCTCATGGCGGAATCAGGGCGTAGCTAGCGGACTGCTCAATGATGTGACCGAGGGTTTAGGCGGCATTTCTTATGATAAACAAATCAACTTCATGTCCGGTCATGCCGATTTGTACAAAGGAATCGACTCAGAAACTGCTTTGAACAAAATAAAAGACAACGAGCAGGCAGTCAACGCCGAGGAGTATAAATATATTCCTAAAACATCTGTCCGAAACATCGAAAGTAAGCTGCAAGATGGTGATATCATTGGCATCACCTCTACAATCGCCGGGCTGGATTGCAACCATCAGGGCATCGTGAAAATGCAGAAAGGCCGCGCGTATCTCGTCCATGCTTCTACCACGGCAAAAAAAGTGATCGAGAGTCCCGAACCGCTAGCAGACTACCTCAATTCGGTAAAGCGCCACAGCGGAATTATCGTACTTCGATTGAATGGCTAAAAAATGGATAGGATACCAGTACTGGTGTAATTTTCACCTTCCATTTTACCTCGTCATCTCAACCATAGCGGGTCATAAGGCGGTCGAAGGACTTCTTTTCTTCTCAATTTATGCAAATAGAATACTGGCAAATTCTGGCCCTGGCGGCAGTGACGGGTCTACTAACAGGCTGGTTGGTTATTCGGCTACTGAAGTTCGTCTCCCGAAAGCAAAGCAATAAAAGCTGGCGTACTGTTCGTGAAAGTATCACCAGTGTCCTTTACTTCTTCTTTACAGCACTCTTTGTTAACCTTCTGGCTAACAACCGTTACGCAACGGCGGCAGAAAGCTATTTTATTTTCAGCGCCAGTAAGATTATTCTTATTGCGGTAAGTACCTGGCTGGCAATTCGCCTTGTCGTACTGATGGAGCGAATTATCCTTAATCAACTAGATCTCAACAAGACCAACAACCTACAGGAACGCAGGCTTTTTACCAAGGTCAAGTTTATAAAGCGATTGATTGTGATTTCGGTATTAGTCTTGGCAGTAGCCCTGCTTCTGTTGAGCTTCAAGAGAGGTCGGGAGTTTGGTTTAGGCATGTTGACTTCGGCAGGTATTGTCTCGGTCATTGTGGGTTTCGCGGCGCAGAAAACCATTGCCAATCTACTGGCGGGAATTCAGATTGCCTTTACGCAGCCCATTAAAATTGAGGATGTAGTCATTGTGGAAGGCGAGTGGGGCCACATTGAGGAAATCAACCTAACCTACGTAGTTGTCAAAATCTGGGACTTGCGAAGAATGATTCTGCCCATAACTTATTTTGTCGAGAAGCCATTTCAAAATTGGACGCGCTCTGATTCGAGCGTAATTGGCTCGGCATTCTTTTATCTCGACTACCACACACCCGTTTCCAAACTCCGCCATCAACTAATGAAAATTTTGCAGGAAAGTCGGCTCTGGGATGGTACTACGGCTGCTCTACAATTGACGGACACTAAAGATCAGTTCATAGTGTTGCGGGCTGTTATGTCAGCCCGCAATGCTCCGGACGCATTCGATCTTCGATGCGAAGTGCGGGAGAAAATGATCGAGTTTATCAACGCCAAGTACCCTAAAGCTCTGCCAAACATACCGATTTCCCTTAAAAAAAGTGACCCGACAGACGCCGAGCCACTTTAAGTAACATTAACACAACTCAACTAAATTATAGGGTCAGTGCAGACTCTTCGCATAACAGCGAAGTCGGCTGATAGGAATAGGTATACTTTCGAACTTAGGAATCCAAAGTTCCGCTCTGGCGTGTACAGATGTTCGACTTTGATTTCACAAAGCTCTTTATAATGCGGCAAAGAAAAATTAAGGTCGGATTAAAAAGAGATTAAATTTCTATAAAACCGACTTTGGGAAACGTAAGGATGAAATCACTTCCTTCTTGCGGCACGGACTCAACGGTAACTGTTCCTTTGTGAATTTCGATAATGCGCTTTGTGAGCGCCAAGCCGATACCATGGCCCTGGCGGTTTTTCGTCTCTTCGCCACGGTAAAAAGTATCGAACAAAAATGGAATGCCTGCGGCCGGTATCCCTACCCCTTCATCCTTAAAGTGCAGAACAATTGATCCCGACTCGGCATTTAAATGAACGGACATCGTCTTAGTGTCAGAGTACTTGCAGCCATTTTCCATCAGATTAGCAAAAGCAGTTCTAAGCAGGGTTTCTTCTCCAAGTACCGCAATTTCATTTTCGTCTTCGGGTATCTTATCGTATTCGACGGTCACCACGTAGCCGTGGTTCTTCTGCATCACAGATTCTTGCGCCATCCAAAGTACCTCGTCAAGCCTGACTTTCTGGTATGATTTCAGCGGAACGCCCTCTTCTGTTCTGGCTAGTTCCAACAATTGATTGACCATCTGATTCATATTGCGAACCTCCTCCAGGACACTTTTCAATCCTTTCCGGTACTCGTCCGCAGTTCGTTCTTTCATGAGCGTTACCTCTACGTCTGCCATCATAACCGCCAGTGGTGTGCGTAATTCATGCGATGCGCGGGAGACGAAACTTTTCTGCGCCTTGAAGGCCAGTTCCAGGCGGTCGAGCATGAGATTGAACGTCTGCGCAAGCTTTGCTAACTCATCCTTTTCTCGTCCCACGACAAGACGATCATGAAGATTGCCCGCCGAGATGTTATCAACCTGGTGATTGATTTCCGCCACAGGCTTGATGGCGTCACGGGCAAATAACCAACCCGCTACAGCTACCGATAACAGACTCACCAGCCAGCCCATTACCAGGATGTCACGCAGGCGGTCGAGCTTGCTCAGCCCGATTGTGTCCTCAGCATCTGCCACAATGACCCAGACCTGTTCCCAGTCATGTAGGTGCCGGATCAGGATAATCTCACGATTCCTCTCCCGTAACTGCACTTCTTTCCCATCACGTACCTGGGCCAATTCGCTCACCGAGACTGGAATTCGAGTTTTACCGCTATCATAAATAACCGAATCTTGCTCATTGTAAACCGTGATTTCCTCTTTGAACAAAATGGTGCTATTTGCTTCTTCGATGCGCGTTATTTCCTCATTGGTAATGCCATTCACATCTTCGAGTAGCCGAGTTATCGTAACCACTCGCTCATGCAAATAGGCCGAAAACTGCTGCTCGCGGTATTGATCGTAGAAGTAGTAAATTAAAAAGCAAAAAATAAGCAAGATGGAAGCCACCAGCAGCGTGAATAGGAGCGTAAGACGGGCTTTTATGTTCATTTTTCTTTAAATATATAACCCATTCCCACAACTGTATGAATTAGTTTCGTCGGATGGGATTTATCTACCTTTTTCCGCAAGAAGTTGATATACACATCGATGACATTGGTACCCGTATCAAAGCGAATATCCCAGACCTTTTCGGCGATGTCCACGCGTGAGACAACCCGCCCACGATTACGCATTAAATATTCCAACAGGGCAAATTCCTTAGCGGTAAGGTCTATACGTTGCCCGGCTCGACGGGCAATTTTTTCGTCTAAATTCAACTCCAAGTCCGCGATTTTGAGCGAATGCTGACTTCTCTCCGGGCTATATTTCCGCTTAGCAAGTACTTTGACACGAGCAATCAATTCCCTGAATTCAAAGGGCTTGGCCAAATAGCCGTCTGCACCTGAATCAAATCCTTGTAACTTATCTTCGACGGTTCCGAGTGCCGTCAGCATGAGAATTGGAGCCGACACGCCTTCTTGGCGCAGTTGCTGTGAAAGATCGAAGCCATTTATCACAGGCAGATTGACATCCATGACGATCAAATCGAACCCGCTGCCTAATGCAAGGTACTTGCCCATGCGTCCGTCAAATGCTACTTCAACCTCCCAAGATTGCTCTTCAAAGCCTTTCTTGATGAAGCCTGCGAGTTTGGTTTCATCTTCCACCACGAGTATCCTCATTCGTTCGATCGTTGGATTATATTTATAATTATTACAAGATAAAGCGATTGTAGGCCATACAAAAAAGCCATTCGAAATTTCGAATGGCTTTCCGACATATATCCACACCATTAAAAGCCCAGCCCATGCGGACCAAACTTTTTTCTTTGATTCGTCTCCCGATTAAATAAAGCGGTAAGACGACTCATTAACTTATTTCTCAGTTGAATTCGTCGTAGTCAGAACCAAAAATAGCACTATCATCACTATCTTCCAAACTTTCTTCCTCTAATATTGCCTGACCTAGTCCTTTTTTTATCAGAGCAATTTGCCCAGCGTGGTACAAATCATGGTTGACTAGGCCATGCAGCAGGGTGTAAAAGGAATAATTTCGTCCTGGGACAATTTTTTCCAAAAATTCGTCATCCGTTCTCTTTTCCAATTCGCTCACCAGCTCTTCTTGTGAGAGGCTCAGTTCCATTTGCAGCGTTTCCCATTCAAGGGCATCCACCATCGGGAAAATCTTCCAGTTTTTCTCTTTGGTCTTTATATCGAACTCTTTATCTCCTTGCAACTTCCTAACGGCAAAAATCCGCCAAGTGGTGATGTGGTACACCAATTCGGCAATCGTGTGGGTCTTGGGGGACAGACGATTGTCAGCTAGCTTGGGCGTAACATCTCTCAGAATTTCTACTACCGATGAACCGTGCCAGGCTTCCTCGCTTTCGTAGGTATCGTTGAGCAGATCTATTATTCGGAGGAGTTCTTCTTTTGTTTCCATTGTAAGGTGTTTGGTGTGCAAATATTATTTTTCGGGGGGATTAATCCAAAACAAGCCAATTTGCCAAAACTAAGTTCAGAAAATAAGCTACTTGATTTGGGCCTCTAACCATCTGTACTTAATTTAGCCCCCATTCCAACCTTTAACCTAAACAAGATCGGCATGAAGAAACAATACTTCCGTAGCAGCCTAAATTTCACACTCGTGCTGCTTTTCCTTTCGCTACCAGCGGTTATCTCTCCGGCATTTTCACAAAAAAAATCCAGGAACAACAACGCGCCAACCAACACGTCTGAAGCTACCTATAGTAAGGCAATGCTGAAAGGGTTGGAGTGGCGGAATATCGGGCCTTTTCGCGGCGGCCGCTCCACGGCGGTGACGGGCGTCATCGGCGATCCTTATACGTATTACTTTGGAGCCAGTGGAGGCGGTGTGTGGAAAAGTACCAACGGCGGCAATGACTGGTTTCCTGTTTCGGATTCTACTTTTAAAGCTAGTTCAGTGGGAGCCATTGCAGTAGCGCCTTCCAATGCCAATGTAATTTACGCCGGCACAGGCGAAACCGACATCCGGGGCAACATTTCCTACGGTGATGGTATGTACAAATCCACCAATGCGGGCAAAACCTGGCGGCACGTGGGTTTGGAAAAGGGCAATGCCATTGCCAACATCCAAGTACATCCTACTAATCCTGACTTAGTATATGTGTCAGCAATGGGCAATATTTTTGGGGCTAATCCCGAGCGAGGCGTGTATCGTTCAAAAGACGGGGGCAACACCTGGAAGCAGGTACTGGCAAAGAATGATAGCACCGGAGCCGTGGACGTAAAAATGGATCCCAATAATTCCAATGTTCTTTACGCTGCCTTGTGGCAAGCTTACCGCAACCACTTTTCAATGAGCAGTGGTGGTACGGGCAGCGGTTTGTACAAATCGGTTGATGGCGGCGATACCTGGAAGGAAATCACAAAGAATCCAGGCATGCCGAAAGGAATCTTGGGCAAAATAGGAATCTCGGTCTCACCCGTCAATTCGAATAGGGTGTACGCAATGATCGAAAACAAGGAAAAGGGAGGTTTATACCGCTCAGAAGACGCGGGAACTACCTGGCAGCTTATTAACGAAGACCCAAACCTGAAACAGCGCCCCTGGTACTACATGAACGTCGCCGCTGATCCAAAAAATGAGAATGGTCTGATCGTTTTGAACGTTAACGCCTACAAATCCTTTGACGGCGGCAAAAGTTTCACCGAAATCGACGTTCACCATGGCGATACCCACGACGTGTGGATCAATCCCGATAATCCCGACAACTTCATCATCGGTGACGATGGCGGTGGTGAGGTGACTTTCAATGGCGGCGGTAACTTTACTGAGTTGGACATTCCGACTGCGCAGTTTTACCACGTACATACCGATAATGAGTTTCCTTACAACGTGTACGGTGCCCAGCAGGACAACAGTACGGTACGAATCGCCAGCCGCTCCAACGGCTACACCATCGACACAGATGATTGGTGGCCCGTTGCGGGCGGCGAGTCGGGGTATGTAGTTGAAGACCCACTCAATCCTGACATCACTTACGGCGGTAGTTATGACGGATTTCTAAGCGTGGATAACCACCGTACGGGCGAGCGGCGGCTCATAAATGTCTATCCAGAGTTTTATATGGGCCACGGCTCCGACACCCGCGAGTACCGCTTTCAGTGGACATTCCCGATCATGTTTTCGCCCCACGATCCGAATACCATGTACGTGACCTCGCAATACGTCCACAAGTCTACCGACCGGGGACAGAGCTGGGAGAAAATAAGCCCGGACCTTACGCGTCACGACCCTGCAACTATGGGAGCCAGCGGTGGACCGATCAGCAAGGACAACACTGGCGTGGAAACCTACGCTACCATTTTTGCTTTTGAAGAATCGACCCTGGAAAAAGGAGTTTTTTACGCCGCCTCGGACGATGGCATGGTACATATCAGTAAGGACGGCGGGAAAAACTGGGCTGATATCACACCCAAGTCTTCCCTCCTGCCCGAATTTTCAATGATGAGCATCGTGGAAGTGTCGACGCATGACCCGGCAACGGTGTACTTAGCAGCAACGCGCTACAAGCTGAACGACTTCAAACCCTATTTGCTCAAATCGACCGATTATGGCAAATCCTGGAAAATGATAACCGATGGCATTCCCAAAGACCAGTTCACGCGGGTCATTAGGGAAGACCCCAACAAGAAAGACTTCCTTTACGCCGGAACCGAACAGGGCGTGTGGGCCTCATTCGACGGTGGCGACTCCTGGCAGTCCCTCCAACTAAACCTACCGACTACGCCGATCCACGATTTGGTGATACAGAAGCGGGAAAAGGATATTGTCGTTGCCACTCATGGTCGCTCGTTCTGGATTCTGGACGACATCAGCCCGCTGCACGAATTGAACAGAGAGATCGCCCAATCCGATGCTCACCTTTTTAAGCCATCCCATGCCTACCGCATGAGCGGCGGTAGCCAAAAGCAGGAGATTCCATCAGCGGGCCAGAACCCACCTAACGGCGCGGTGATCCGCTACTACATGAAGGAACCCGCGAAAGAAGAATTGAAAATGCACTTTCTTACAGCCAGCGAGGACACGGTGAGTAGTTTTTCCAGCATCAAAGACAAGAAAGGGGAACCGATCAAGGTGACAAAAGAATTCTATACCGATGAAACCATCACTCGTCCTGGTAGTTTGCCCACGCAAGCCGGCACCAACGTATTCGTCTGGGACATGCGCTACGCCGATGCCACTAAGGTCGAAGGCACAAACGTGATGTGGTCGGGTTCAGGCATTGGTCCCAAGGCAGTACCGGGTACTTATCAGGTCCACCTGTACTCGGGTGATAAGCTTATCGGCAAGGAAAATTTTGAGATTAAGAAAGATCCTCGACTGAAAACTACCGATGCCGATTTTAAGGCACAGTTTGATTTGGCTCGAAAAATCAATGACAAACTTTCCGAAACGCACGAGGGTATTAATAAAATTCGCAGTGTCCGTAAGCAGATTGGAGACTACATGAAGTCGGTGAAAGATTCCTCAGTGACCAAACAGCTTAAAGAGCTCTCGAAGCCAATGCTGGAAGAATTGGAAAAGATCGAAAACACCCTCATGCAGCCCAAGTCCAAAGCCGGGCAGGATCCGTTGAATTTTCCGATTCAGTTGAACGATAAACTAGCCGGGGTAAAAACTGTGGTGATGTCGAGCGAAGCAAAGCCCACAAAGTCGAGTTACGAAGCCTACGACAACATCTCCAGGAAAATCGACGAACAACTCAATCAGCTATCGGAAATCCTCAACCGCGATGTACCAACGTTCAATAACGCCGCTCGTCAAACGGAGATGAAAGCGATCATTGTGAATTAAGCTGCCGGACTTTGGTATAGCTCAGCCTTACCAGGATGTCAGTTAAGTTTATTTTTCTATTACCGCAAAAACGGACGCTTTGGACATGAGCGTCCGTTTTTTTGTATAGTCTGCCATTTTGATGCCTTGCCAGCTTGGCTTATCTTTGTGGCTCATTCTGATTTCAAGAAATTTACAATCATGAAAATCAATAATCTCCGCTTCGTCACGCTTGCCCTGTTAGTTATCACAGCCGCATTGACCCGACTCCTGCCCCACCCTTTCAACTTCACGCCAATCGGGGCCATCGCCTTGTTCGGTGGAGCCTATTTCTCAAAAAAATATTTGGCTTTCTTAATTCCATTGGCTGCGATGCTACTGAGCGACGCAATTATTGGCTTTCACAGCTCGATGTGGGCAGTCTATTTCTCATTCGTGCTGATCGTTGCAATCGGAATGGGTGCCTTGCAGAAAGTGACCGCACTACGGGTACTTGGAAGCGCCGTAATTTCTTCAATTTTGTTTTTCCTTATCACCAACTTCGCCGTGTGGTACGGTTCGGCGGGCTTTTATCCCCAAACGCTTCCCGGCTTGGGGGCTTGCTATCTGGCTGGATTACAGTTTTATCAGCAAGACTTTTTCGGCAATCTCTTCTTCAATACTGTTATGGGAGATATATTCTTTTCAGGGTTGCTGTTCGGTTCCTTTGAGCTAATTAAGAGCCGGGTACCGTCACTGCGCATGGCATAAGGTCAATCAGACTTATTTTCTCTGCTTTCGGTACACATTCAATTCATCGTAACCGCTCGCAGGTTCTGGCTCGCGTTTGTAAACCGTTTCGGGCAACACGCCGATCACGATCTCGGCGGTAGTATAAACTTTACAGCCTTCGAGCAAATGCCCGCCTGTAGTCTGGCCCGTTGAATCGGCTATGGCGATGTGCAAGTGCGAACCATTTACCGAAAGAGTACCCGCTAAGGAGATAAGCTCAAAATATCCCAAATATTCAGTGCCAGTGTCCTGATTGGCCAGCCGGATATTCGCGTTGGTCAAACTACCGACGCCCGTCAGGATAAACCCAGCTTCGACGCGCTGCTTATTTACAAAGTTTACCAATTCATTTTTCAAATCCTGACCAGGCAGGAGACGTATTGTGTGGACGAGCATATGTAGAGCAAAGTTTATTCTTAGGGATAGCTCAGGTGTAAATAGTTAAAACAGACATTTTATCAAGCAAAAATCCCCTCACAACTTGATCTGAAAAGTCTCTGTTTTAAGAACTGGCTTTGGACAAGAATCTAAACCGTTTTGAAGTCGGAGATTATGATCATAAAATTCGATGGCACGTTTGATTTCATGATTCTTGATGGCGGAAAAATAAGGTCTTTTATTTCTCAAATCTACAAGTCTCACATCTAGTTTATATATCGTCCCTTCGGGAAAGGCGTTTATAGACTTGCGCAGACAACGAACTTTCAAGTCGGCAGGTACTCGTTGCCCGGCTAAAGTGCGGAGCGTAAGACTTTTAGTCTTTGCGTCAATGCACATTTTGGCGAAAATATCGAGAAACAGGCTTCGGTTGAATTCTGGGAATAGTTCAACCAGAGATAATTGCATGAGCAGTTAGGGTTTACCCTGCAAAATCCGTGCTTTTTTCTACAAAATCAAATAATTCTCATGCTAAAAATATATTTTCTGCGCCATTCGGAAAGTATTGCAGTGGGCCTCCACGATGTCGGTAAGGCGAGGTGAATACCCACCTCC
The DNA here is from genome assembly GCF_041751555.1 of Persicitalea sp. NCBI lineage: Bacteria > Pseudomonadati > Bacteroidota > Cytophagia > Cytophagales > Spirosomataceae > Persicitalea > Persicitalea sp. The sequence continues at coordinate 55,857 of NZ_JBGSXF010000300.1, forward strand.
CATCGATACGACTAGGGGGATACTTCGGCGTTTGCATTCGCTGAATACGTACTCGTCTCGCTGGCGACACCCCTCCCGGCTAACGGCCAAATGGCCCAGTTTATCTGTATTGAGAATATCGACTCCTGCTACAAAAAAAATGAAATCAGATTGATGATTTTCAATTAATTTGGGCAGATATCTACTTAAACTATCGAGATATATTTCGTCGGATGTACCAGTTTTCAGCGGAATATCAAGATCTGATTTTTCTTTATGTAATGGATAATTGGCCTTACCATGCATTGAAAATGTGAATACGCGAGGCTCGTTTTGAAACATAACTGCGGTTCCATTCCCCTGATGTACATCCAAGTCGATAACCAAAATTCGCTTCGCAATAGTGTTTTCGAGTAAGTAGTTTGCGGCAATTCCGACATCATTCAAAAGGCAAAAACCTTCACCTTTGTCGGGAAAAGCATGGTGCGTTCCGCCAGCTACATTCATAGCTACACCAGTTAATTTAGCAAAGTGGCAACAGTCGATTGTCCCCTGTGCAATAATCCTTTCCCGCTCCACTAGTTTTGCAGACAGTGGAAATCCAATTCTTCGAATCATTTTGGGAGGGGTCGTCTCATTTTTTAGGCTTAGCCAGTACCTTTCTTCGTGGACACCTAGAATCCATTTTTCCGACAGTAGTTTTGGACAAAAAAAGTTCTCACTAGTACAACTACCCTCGTAGATCAATTGCTCAGGGATGAGTTCGTATTTGACCATCGGAAAACGATGCCCCTCAGGTAATGGGTGTGAATATATAGGGCAATAGGCTATCTTCAGCATCAAAGTTTTTTATACAGATATATAGGCACGATCTTTTTATATTTAAGTACTTAACTCATTTAAAAAATACAAGGGTCAAAACTCTCATATACTGCCAATTGAGTCATTAAAGTAATTTATGTACAACTTCATTATAGTATTTGTTCGCTGTGATCCGACGTACTAGTGTTAGCCAGGCTCGATAAAATGATTTGGAGCATAAGAGCGTTACTATTACGACTTAAAACAATTCAACCCATGAAATACACCAAAATACTAGGGCTGTTCGCTCTAATCGGAATTTTTTCTTCTTGTCAGAACGACCCGTTAAGTGATTTAACGGTGGAAGATTCGCAAGTGTTCATCACCAATTATACTAAATCAACCAATTTTAAGCAGTTCAAAACCTTTAGCATTGTGGACTCTGTGTTGATTATTGGGAATCAGAGGACAGGCACCACGCTCAGTGGCACCGATGTCCAATTTTTGAATACTGTAATACAACAAATGAAGAATCTGGGATACCAATACGTCAGTCCCAGGCAAAGCCCGGATGTGGGAATCAATGTGGCACAGGTACGCAACGCTTATCTCAATGTTGTATCACAACCTATCAACCCTTACTATGGCAATTACTGGGGCGGTGGCTTTGGTGGTGGAGGTTTTTTTCCCGGCTACGGCTATGGCTACCCGTCCTCGTACTCTTACGTTCAGACTCGCGAAAACTACTGGTACCTGGAAATGATCGATTTCAAAAATCCTGATACCGACAACAAAAAATATAATGTGGTATGGAACGCCGAAATCAGAGGAAATGGTCTGTTCGACGGTGTCGATTTCGAAACGATGCTGCGCTCGGTTTTTGAACAATCCAGTTATTTGAGAATCAACTGAGGGTTCCATTTTGCCAGTCTGAAACGACTCGAAACCTTAAATTACTAAAATGAATATCATAAAAATCTTTCCTTTTGTCCTTGCCCTGAGCGTCCCTGCCTTCGCTCAGCAAGATCCACAATTGTATAATATGCCTTCTCCCTACGATCGATACTCGCATTATGTCGCGACGGTACGAGGTGGCGCAGGAATTCCCATCGGCCCGTTTTCCAGCGGGTACATCGACCAGCCTACCATCAAAAGTTATTCCTTATCAGTGGATTGGATTCTTCAAAAGCCTGTTTCAATTGGTCTCGAGGTAGGGAAAACCTTCTACTCTCAGCGTCTTCCCCGTGCTGTGTATGAGTTGGACGATCGCGAAGTCTCCGCCGTACAAACCCGCACTATCGACCTTATGCCCATTCAAGGCGTGCTGAGTTATTACTTTGCCACAGCCAACTCTATGATTCGTCCTTACGTGCAGGTAGCAGCCGGTGCTGATTTACTTACTTACAGTCTGTATTACGGTAGTTTAGCCGATCAGAAGCAATCGGTCAACTTTACCTACGGCGGGGCGGCGGGTGCTAAGTTTCTTTTCAAGAAGGACGGGTCTATAGGGGCTGACATCAGGGTAAAGTACAATCAGACGTCTTTCAATTACGATTACGTAGATAAGGGAATCGGCCAATTCAACGCCACCGTAGGGCTTTTCTACCGTTGGTGGTAAAAGTACTGGTAGTTTTCACTTATGCCTGGCCGTCCGTTGTCTAAAAACGCACTTTTTCTTTTTGTCTTTGCTGGTATGTTGATTGCCGGATCGGCCATCTGGGCGTGGCAGCGCTTCGGTTCTACCAGTTCTATAGAATACAGGATGGTAGCTGAGGCATTTCCTGTGGCAAAAATTCTTGAAAACCTTGCTTCTGACTGCGACCTTTCTGTCAGACACTACAAGCAGATCGGACGAGAGTTGCAGTTTGAGCTACATGCTTCCTCAGGTGGGCTTGCTCCTTACAATGTGGAGATTGTTCAAAAGAACCGGAAGTATAACTACAATAACGTCCCTCACAGACCTGGCACCTGGTTTTCGTTAACAGATCTCCCGCTTTCGAACGGCCCGGCAACGATTAAAATCGTCAGTCTGGGACAACCGGGATGCTCTGCCTTAGCTGAGTTCGAGTTTGATATAAGAAAAGCCGATACTGAACTAGCGGCTGGAAGTTGGATCAGACACGGTAGTGAGGATATCATGTTGGATGTGCGTCCGATCAAAATCGATGAGAAATACTATCTGAAAGATTTTGCCAATTATAAAGATGGTCGCAACAGGTACTACCTCATCGACAATCATGTAGTCGAAGGGCTGGAAAATGGCATCGAGGTACGTCCGGGTTATTTATATTCGGTCACTACCTGCTGGATCGACGCCCCTTATGGCGAATGGTGGAACAAGTTGCGCAATCGCACCATGCGGCAACAGAATATCTGGATCGACAAGGGTGCAGACGGCCAGCCGCAAGTTTCTGGATTGATGCCCATTGTTATTCCTGATTGGTTTGGGCTTTCCCGCGAAATAAACGTACAATTTGATACCAAGTTTCCGGAATTTGACCCGATTAAGGGAAAATTAGCCCTGCAGTACCGTTTGAATGCTGAAGTACCTCCAAATAACTATTTTAAGCGCGGTGTAACGCATTTACCAAAATGGGAGCACGAGCAGGGTGTAGCGAACCAAAAACTTCACTGGACAGAACCACCTGGCTTCTTTAAAGACAAAGACGAAGCATGGTTCTCTTCGCTTTCTCGAAAAGAAGTTGAATCCCTGGCCGAAAGTGTCTTCCCAACGGGCGTTTATGCCTTTGATTTCGAGTTTTGGAATCGCGATTACCCATCTGAGATCAAGCAACGCTTACTTTGGTTTTCCAGACGTCTAAAGCAAAAGCAGCCAAAAATGGAGATTTTTGACTATTGGGGTGGCTCGGCGGTTCGTAATCGAAACTTTTGGAGCGATAAAAGTGACAGGATAGATCCTGCTTTTTTTAGCAAGGACTACCAAAATCCACAACCCACCAATAATAACCTGACACCCAATGCGCAGGGAGAGAGTATGGCGGATTATTTTTCGATCAATATGGTCGATGTTTATCCGGTTTCTTTTTTCTCCAATGATCCCGATGGCATCACACCTAGTAATTATCTGATACTGTCTGCGATTCACACCTCGCGTGTCAATCGGCTCTTTCCCTACCAGAAAAGCAACAAGACGGTTTGGTTTGGCTGGAACCGGGACATGGCGCGGTATAACGATCCCGCTGTGCCTTGGGTAGTTCATACAACTGCTCCCAAGGGCGAAATAATATTTAATCAGTTGGCTCTGATGCCTGCGAGTCAAGCACTTGGGCTGTCACTGTTTTCATTTATTGAAGCCGACGGTTATTACCTCTGGCACGACAACGGCCCGCTCGGTCGGGGAGTTAACAATTATTTATTAAGTAAAGATGATTGGTATGGCTACGAATGGTTCGCGGCCGATGGTCGTACCGACCACACCAAGTTGCGAGGTCGGCGTGATCGTCCGCAGTCGCCGCGATATTGGGACTACCCCACTGAGTTTTATGTACTAGGCCACTGGATGGCGAAGCAAGTCGAGGACATCCTGGTTGGGGGTAAGAAAGTAGATTTGGATTACAAATCAGAAAACGGCTGGCGAAAAGCTACGATAGATCAGGCAGTTCAGTCCGCCGCTAAACGCGAACCTTTCGTGCTGGCAGTAGTCAACCAGGGAAAAATTGCGGTGCTGGCCATCGACTCTTTTCAAAAGCCTAACGCGGCGCGGGAATTGTCGATTCGGTTGCCGAACGGGAAAACGGAGAAAATTCATTTGTATGGCAACTGGCCTAGTTTGTATCGGGGAAATCTTTGAGCCCGTTTTTTTAAAAAATGAAAAAGCCCGCTATTACTAGCGGGCTTTTCTTGTCGGCAATAAGCCACTTACGTGACCCATAGGGGAATCGAACCCCTGTTTCAACCGTGAAAGGGTCGTGTCCTAACCGCTAGACGAATGGGCCGACTGGTCCCTTTTCTTCGTGTATGGAAAACACTTTCCTTTCGATTCCGCTTTCATTTCCTGAAAACGTGGTGCAAAGATGATAGGTTGAGTTTAAATATCCAAAACCTTCCCGCAAAAAATCCACGAGTATTTTTGAACGCCTTCATTTACAGTCCGTTTGTTTACAACAATTTCGGTATTTCAAGAGCATCGAGCTAATCAAAGCCTGCCAATGACATTTTTTGGTACTTTTGGAATCCGCTTTTTTGCCCTTCCAATTCATTCAGATGAAAAAAATCCTATTCGCGCTTCTACTTTTCGCTATCATTCATCCGGCAACTGCCCAAAACCCTACCCCAGAATCACACCTTGGCTACCCGCTCGGTAGTCGCTTTTCGTTTCATCACCGTATCGCTGATTATGTCAGGACGTTGGCCGAGAAAAACCCCAACCGTGTCAAGCTAATTCCCTACGGCTCCACATACGAAGGTCGCCCGCTACTGGTGGCCGTAATAGCTTCTCCGGAAAACCTGGCCCGTATCGAAACCATCCGCACCGATAATTTGAAAAGTATCGGCATGATGCCCGGCAGTCCTTCGGGATCGATTCCGGCCATTGCCTGGCTTAGCTACAATGTGCACGGCAACGAGGCGGTGTCGTCCGAAGCGGTGATGAAGGTAATGTATGAACTACTGAACACCAGTAACTCGACTACCCAAGAGATTCTTAAAAATACCGTCGTCATTCTCGATCCCTGCATCAATCCAGATGGACGCGACCGCTACGCGCAATGGTACAACCGCGTGATGGGAATGCCCAACAACCCCACGCCCTGGTCTTGGGAACACAACGAACCCTGGCCCGGCGGTCGACCCAACCATTACCTTTTTGACCTCAATCGCGACTGGGCGTGGCAGGTGCAGAAAGAATCGCAGGAGCGTATCAAGCTTTACAATCAGTGGATGCCACATCTCCACGCTGATTTCCACGAAATGGGTTCGGCGGCTTCTTATTATTTCCCGCCTGCCTCCAAGCCATTTCACAAAGACATTACAACCTGGCAGCGCGAGTTCAATAACATTTTGGGGACTTACAGCCGGAAGTACTTCGACAAAAACAGTTGGCTGTATTTTACCCGCAACAACTACGACCTCTTCTACCCTAGCTACGGCGACACTTGGCCAACTTATAACGGAGCCATCGGTATGACTTACGAACAAGGCGGCGGAGGCCGGGCCGGTGTGGCCATCGCTCGCGAGAATGAAGGCGATACGTTGTCGCTTTCGTCTCGCATAGACCACCACTTTGCGACGAGTATGTCCACGCTGGAAGCCATTTCGTCGCGGGCAGAGCAGACGGTGCAGGAATTTAGAAAGTACTACGATAAAGCTCAAAACAATCCAATTGGTACTTTCAAGACCTATGTAGTAAAGAGCAAAGGCAACGAAGGCCGCATCCGGGCGTTGACCGAATTATTGGACAAGCAAGGAATCCGGTACGGTCAGTCAGCCAAAGATTTTTCAGCTAAAGCTACGAATCTGGGGGACCTGACAGATGAAAATGGCAAATTCGAGAGCGGCGATTTGCTCATTAGTGCTTTTCAACCAAAGTCTTCTTTACTAAAAATCCTGTTTGAGGCCCGGCCTGAGTTGGAGGACTCGATCACGTATGACATTACTAGTTGGGGCTTAGCCTACGCTTACGGGCTGAATGCGTACGGATTAAAGGATAAGATGACACCCGCCGCCTATCAACCCGCAACGATCAACAACACAGTCCCTTCTCAATCACCCTACGCCTACTTGGTTCGCTGGAATTCGCTGGACGATTTGAAGTTTTTGGCCAAAATTCTTGACAAAAAAATTCGGCTGCGTACTTCCAATGTCCCCTTCGAGATTGACGAAAAAAGTTTCGGAGCAGGAACGCTGGTCATTACCCGCAAAGGCAACGAGGCCATGGGCGCAGATTTTGACCGGACGCTTGCCCAAATCGCCGATGAATCGCACGTAACGCTCACACCCGTGCAGACGGGTTTCGTCACTTCGGGTTCCGACTTTGGCTCCTACACCGTCGCCCCTCTTACCGCTCCAAAGGTGGCGGTGCTGGCGGGTGAGGGCGTTTCCTCGTTGGCTTTCGGAGAAGTATGGCACTATTTTGAGCAGCAAATTCACTACCCGATTTCGGTGGTAGAGGGTGAAAATTTCTCTCGCTTGCCCTGGAACGAAATCGACGTCCTCATTATGCCTACGGGCAGCTACGGCAAAATCCTGACCGAAAGCGCCTTTACCCAACTTACCGAGTGGATTAGGAATGGCGGCAAGCTCATTGCCATGGAAAAAGCAGTGACAGCTTTCGCCGACAAGCGCGGTTTCGATATCAAAACCAAAAAATCAGACGACAATAAGGGTAAAGAATCGCCACTGAAAGTGTACGCCAATCGTGAACGCGAGTCAGCAAGCGACGAGACGCCGGGCAGTATTTTCAGGGTAAAACTGGACACGACGCACCCGCTGGCTTTCGGGTACACGGGCGATTACTACGGTCTGATCCGAAGCACTTACGACCTGGATTATT
>NZ_JBGSXF010000301.1:0-27379 GCF_041751555.1 Persicitalea sp.
GAAACACCTTCACAATGAGAAAACCATTCAAAATTGGACAAAAAGAGTATAAATTCAAGAAGGACGCAGTTACGCATTATCGAACAATCCTAAACTCATACGACTTTGGACAATCATTGAACGATTCAGACTTTGACGACCTAATTGACCTTCTTGACTATGACTATTTTAATTATTTGGCAGACACTAAAACAGCAGAGGAAGTTATCGAAGAAGATATTCAGTTAGAACTCGAATTAACCGAAACTAACGAAAAAAGTGAAGTTGAGATTACAATTACTGATATAAAGGTTGCAAAAGTACAGTTCAACACAAAGTGCTTTGAAGTTATTTATAGCGACAAATCAAGTTGGTACATATCGTATTTGATGATAATAAATAACACCAAATACACGCCCGAAAAATTGTTTAATGTTGCTTGTCGAAACTCAATTTATAACGACATTCAAACTGTAAAACAAGATTATTTTGATAAAAACTCAGTCAAAGGACAAGTTAAATGCCAAGAAACAGGAATTTTATCAAAGTGGACTGAATTAGTCGTTGACCATAGACAACCGAATACATTTTCAATTATTGTTGACAGATTTAAGGAAGTGAACAAAATTGACTTGAACTCAATAGAATTTAAATCAAATGACCAAAACCATATTATTTTTGAAGATGACACATGGACAGAAAGTTTCAAACAGTATCATAAGGAAAAAGCAAGTTTAAGAATCGTTAGAACAGAATGTAATTCAAGTAGGACAAGCATGGCGAGAATTAAAAGGACGGCAAAGGACTTGACGATAGAATAACAAAAACGGCTGCCAACATGGGTTTTTGGCAAGTGGGGGCTGACGGAAGTAATTGAGCATTAGCAATTTTATTGTACAGTTGTTTCGGCGGACGGAAACCCATTGAACATTTGTAGGTGATTGAATCGCACGGGCGACCCCGATCAGTAATTTATATCGGCAGACGTTCGGGCAGACGAGTTTCAAATCCCCCACTTCGCCAAGCCCTGGCCGTCGTACAGGGTCTTCCGAAGGCAAACTGCATACTGAAAATAAAAGGCCGTCCGGGCGGGCGATCCCGTTTTTTACGGCCTGAAGACCCAATGCACCTTTTGGGAAACACATTCACATAGGACACAGGCTGTAACGTCCACTAGCCTCACGGCTATGGTGGAGACATAGACCACGGATTTAGTTTCTTCAGGCCAATGCAAAAGTTTAAACTATCAACCAATTTACTGCACTACCCCACTACTCCCCAACCCATACACCCGAAACGGCTTTCCATTGATTCCAACTACTAACTGATTTCCCACTACGCCCAGCCCGCGCACATCGCCCCGAAACGATAAGCCTGACTGTTTTTGGGTAAGGTAAGTAAAGCCGCCCTGCTTGTCATTCAAAAAAACCTGCCCGTAGTTGGCATCCATGGTTCCGATGCGGACCCGGCTGCGGCTTTGATTTCCGGCGGCAATCAAATCAGGGTAACCATCACCGTTGACATCCGCCGAAGCCAAGGCATACACTGGGGCGAACTGCACCTGCACGGGCAGCGGTTTCTGCTCGAATTTCCCACCATTATTTACCAAGTAAACGGTCGATAAAGTTGTGGCGGTCGATTTCTCGGCTGTCTTATCTTTGAATTCCCCCAGAATATCCTCCATCGTCGCCGTGGCGTACGATTCGTGCGTAACGTACTTTTTCTTGAAAACAATGAGTTGATCCGACAACTCGTCGCGGCTGTAGGCCGGATGGTTTTTGCCTTGAATGGCGTAGGACAAAATTGGGTCCAGTTTGCCGTTGTTGTCGAAATCTTCGGTGGAGAGCGTCATCGGAAAATCCGTGGACGCCTTCAACTGCGAATTCAGACCGTAGTTTCCCACGACTAGATCCATATCGCCGTCCTTATCGAAGTCTTCGGCGGCGATGCTTTGCCAGAAGCCCGTGAGTTTGCTTAGCTCGTCCTGGACGAGTGCAAAAGTACCGCGCTCGTTGTGCAGTCGGACGATGCCCGTCCATTCGCCTACGGCGACCAGATCTTCGTATCCGTCTTTATCATAATCCAAAGCGCATACATCGGTCAGCAAACCCAGCGTGGCGAACATGGGATTCTCCATGCTTGTGAACTTCCCATTGTTATTGCGGTACAAGCGGCTGGGGTTGTAGCGCGGGTAGTTGCCGGGTATCACCGAACCCGCCACGAAAATATCTGGGTCACCATCTTTGTCAAAATCCAAAACTACCGCCCGGCTGTCGGAGAAATTACCGCTGTCGATAGATTCGTAGTCTTTGGTGAAGTTTCCCGTGCCGTCGTTTTTGTACAGGCGGTTTTGCAGCATCAGGTCGTTGGGCAAGTATTCGTAGCCGCCGCTGACGACGAACAAATCCTGATCGCCATCACCATCGGCGTCAAAAAACACCGCGTCAGTATCGGTAGCGAGTTCATTTTCCTGAAAAACGGGCTGCGGTTTTTGGGTGAAAACTCCGCTCTCCTGTTGTAGCCAAAGCTGCCCCGGCTGGCCCTTGCCGCCGCCCAAGTACAAGTCTTCCAGGCCATCGCCGTTTACGTCGCCTTTGGCAATGCGCGGTCCCTGGTAAGAATACATATGTAACAGCAGAAGCTGGCGGTTGAAATCGTTCAGCGGCTGTTGCTGGTGTTCTGAAATGGTTTGGGTCAGGGTAAAAAGCGGCTTCGTGGCTGAAACAGGCTGAAAAGTACCTTCGTAATTGGGAGCGTAGTTTATTTTTACAAGCTGGTCAGCGGCTACGTTAGTAGCTTTTTGGATTTTCCCATCGGGCCATACAACTACCAGACTATCCAGCTTATTTTTTTTCCCCAACCCAAAATGCAGCGGCGCGGCCACACTACTTTGGAAACCATGCGTCGGTGTCAGGGAGCGGTACTGGCGAAGCGAATCGGCGAAGGCGTACACCTTCGCGCCGATGGCGCTTTGCCCGGAAGCGGCAGTCAAGTCTAGTGCCAGAAAATGCCCTTTCCCCTCATCCCGACTGAGGTTTTGGTAGAGGTACGCTCGCTCGTTGATGTTATTCGTCACGATTTCCAGATCACCATCATTGTCCAAATCCACCGAAATTGCCCCATTGGAAATGACGGGTGCCTCGAAGCCCCAGGCAGTTTGCTCGTTGGTGAAAGTCAGATTTTGGTTGTTTCTGAAAATGTAGTTTGGCGTTTTGGTAGAAGGCATTTGGGCGATAATTGCGCTCATATCCTGGGCGTTGTTCTGCCGCTCGTCGGCGTAGTACTTCATGAAGTCCATATTCGTGTAGTCGCGCAGGTACCCATTCGTTACGAACATGTCCTGATAGCCGTCGTTGTCGAAATCGGCCAAGATAGGCGACCAGCTCCAATCGGTATTCGACATGCCCGCCACCTGCCCCACCTCACTAAAAGTACCATCGCCGTTGTTGACTTGTAACATATTGCGCATGATTTCGGGGTGAAAGCCGTTCCGCAACATGGACAAGTACGCCTCGTAGCGGTCGGGGCCGAAGAGGAGTTTCTGCCGCTTGTTGTCCTCAGGCAGCATGTCGGTCGTCACGATGTCGGGTAGCAGGTCGTTGTTGATGTCGCCGATGTCGTTACCCATCGAGAAGTAGCTGGTGTGGCCCGTCGTTTCATCTATAATATCAGAAAAAGTACCATCCTGCTTATTGACATAAAAATAATCGCTCTCGATGTAGTCATTCGATACATAGATGTCCGGCCAGCCATCGCCGTCGAGGTCGGCGACGTGGACGCCCAGGCCGAAGCCGATAGGATTGCCCTTGATGCCCGCTTCGGCGCTCACGTCGGTGAACTTACCGTCGTCGTTGCGCATTAAGCGGTCACCCGCCAGCGTATCGCGCATGGCGTGGACGGCCTGCACGTCGAAGCGGTTGAAATCCTTCACGTTATGATTGAGCACATAGGCATCGAGGTCGCCGTCGCGATCGTAGTCGAAAAAGGTAGTTTGGGTAGTGAAGGTATTCAGGTCGAGTTTGTACTCGGCTGCCTTTTCACTGAAAGTCAGGTTTTTATTATTGATGTAAAGCTTATTTTTACGCAAAGCAGGGTTATCCACATTCCCTGAGACAGACACATAAATGTCCAGCCAGCCGTCTCCGTTGAGATCCACAACGGTCACGCCCGTTTTCCATTCACCGTTCCAGCTGATGCCCGCCTGCTCGGTGATGTCCTCAAACGCCAGTTGACCTTTGTTCAGATACAGCCTGTCCGGTCCCTGGTTAGCCGTAAAGTACAGGTCGGTAAGGCCGTCGTTGTTGAAGTCGCCCGCCGCCACGCCGCCGCCGTTGTAGAAGTACTCGTAGTTAAGGACGTTGTCTTTTTCGGTTTCCTGGATCGTATTGATAAAGTCAATTCCGGTGTCTTCTTCGGATAACAATTTGAAAATGCTATCGGAATCGTCGGACTTGCAGCCGAATGTCGCTAACAGAATAAAAATGCACGGCCACGTTCTTTTCATGCAGTGGTAAGGATACTGTTTGTTCTTTAGGCCAGCGGATACCCTTCCTCAGACAGGTATTCAGCAATATTGAACGTAATTCCGTTCACTACTTCCACATCATTAGCCCAGTCCATGGTCTGCCAGTTTGCGTTGGGGGTCGCTACTGTTACTTTTCTGGATTGGGTGGTGATCCAAATCACCTTTTCTGCTCCAAAATCAAGGAGTTTTTGTGTTTTTGTAAAAAGGTAGGTGTTAGGATGCATATCGGCTGGGTCAGCAGCTACGTCCACCTCGATCACTACTTTGGGTGGAACATCAGCGTAATGCACATCCATGTCGGTTATGGGAATTGCGCCTTTATCAAAAATGACGATGTCACCCGCTAGGTTGTTCCTTTTATCCAGATGGATTCCCAGCTCGCTGGTCAATAACCTGAAATCCGAACCTTTCAGCAGACCGCCAAGTAGAATGACTAAGTGGGTAATTATCAATGATTGCAACTTACTCGATCCCATAATTTCTGAAAACTGCTTTTTACCCGCCAAAACTTCCCGGTAGCCCTTGTAATGGATAGGGGTTCCGTCTATGATTTCATAAATCATGTACTCAGGAATTTTAGCGCGGAGTTTCCTGGTATAATTGCCTGACTTGGTCGCTATCATATCGCACGTTTTTGGATAAGACCAAATATAAACAAAAAAAGACGCCCCCGCTCGAAAGCCAGGGCGCCTTTTACTTAGATGCGCGTGACAAACGCGCCATCCGAAGGTTCGCGTAAAAAACGCAAACCAGTAATTACTTCTTTACATCCCACCACATGCGGGTGGTCAGCAGATCGGGTCCCTGGCGGGCGATGGCTTCCTTGTAGCTGGCGGGATTGCTTCCCACTTCGTCCTCGTAATAGCGAAGTCGGCGCGGAATTGTGCCGTTGGTTTCGTTAGCGGGGTCGTTGGTAGGCACCAGCTTGGGGTAGCCCGTGCGGCGGTAGTTGGCCCAGGCCTCGATGTGGTTGAGGTAAGTGGCCATCCAGTACTGCTCGCCGATGAGTTCCAGCTTGCGCTCGGGGCCCGCAGCGGCAAAGCCCAGGCCATCGATAAATTTGGTAATAACGGCATCCGACGGAACGTCCACACCGAAGGCAGCCCACGACTTAATGGCACCTTCCACACCCTTGCGGAAATGCGTCGTAGCGTCCGAACTCACCCAGCCTTTGAGGGCGGCCTCAGCCAGCATCAACTCCGTCTCAGCGTAAGAAAGCAAAGGAGTGGGGTCGTCCAAATCCGTGATGGCCGGATTGATAAAGCTGAAATTATGAATCGTCGTGAAATCAGGATAGATGGTCTTGATCGTCGTACTCGTGTAGCCGTTGGGCAAGCCACGCTGCTTGGAGGGGTCGGTGATCCAGGTACTTTTGTCGTAGGGGTTGCCCACGCCGCCGATGATAATCATCTTACGGGGATCGTTCGTTTTATTCATAAAATCCACCAGCGTTTTGCTCACCTTAGCGTTGTTGTCGCCCCCGCCGCCAGCCGCGTTTGATAATGCCAGCGAAGTGCCGTTGTAGTTGATACCGCCGCCGTTGCCAAGTACCTGTTTCATAAAGGCATTTGAAGCGTTAGAGTCGATGGGCCCTTTGCCTGCGGCCTCAGTAAATACCGTTTTAGCGGTAGCCGGATCGACGTTGCTCATCCGCAACGCGATGCGCATCAGCAGCGAGTTGGCAAACTTCCGCCACTTGGCGTAGTCGCCCTTATACAGTACATCCTGCTCACCCAACGCCCGCGCCGAAGGCGAGAAAGCGTCACGCGCCTGCTTGATATCGGCGATGAGCATCATATAGACCTCCTTTTGGGGATCATACTTAGGAAACCAGTTTTCGGCCCCCACCAGTCCGCGCCCGGCCTGGGCATAAGGAATGTCGCCGTAGATATCCGTCATGCGGTGCAGATCGAAAGCCCGCATGATCTGGGCTGCTGCGAAGGTATTAGCCGATTCGGGCTTGCCCTTTGTGCGATCCACTACCTCGGTCAGCGTCTTGATCGCGCCCGGATAGTGAGCTTCCCAGTAAGCGCCGCTGTACTGGGCATTGTAATAGTACTTGTCGCCGCTCCAGTACCCGGCCGTTGTAGCGTTATGCTGAACCATGGTTGAGCTGTAAATCAGATTGGCCCTCCACGATTCGTAGCGATCGCCCGCCACCTGCAACATTCCCAGCGACATCAAATATCGCATGTCGATGTTGGTAGAGGCGTTTTTGTTCACGTTCAAATCCACGAGTTCGTCCTCGTTGCAGGCGTTGAGCGTCAGGATGGACAGGAGTATGAGGCCTGTGGTTTTTATGTGTCTTTTCATAATCAATGATAGAATGAGTGAATTTTGAATGATAGAATGAATAAAAAATCAAAATTTATTCACTCATTCTATCATTCAAAATTAAAAAGTTGCCGATAAGTTAAATCCAAGGTTCCGCGTGGTGGGCAGGGAGAAATATTCCAGGCCCTGCGAGTTGCCGCTGGCGGTATAGCCGCTTTCGGGATCGACGTTCGGAACGCTCGACCACAGAAGCAGTAGGTTACGGCCCACCGCCGACAGCTTCACGGAGCTAAGGGGCGTCTTGTCAAGCAAACGGCTGGGGATGCTGTAGCCGATAGACAATTCGCGCAGTTTGCCGAAAGAACTGTCGTAGATGAAGTTCTCCGTAATCTGATTGTAGCGCGAGTAGTACAGTTGCAGTCTGTCGCGCTTGATGTTCCAGGTTTTGGCCTCGCCCGCCTCATTGACACCCGATACCACCAGGTCGCCATCGCGGCCAGGAAGCGTACCTTTGTGCAATCCAACGCCGTACAGGCCTAAATTAGTACCCGACATCATGCTGCCGCCCTCCCGCATATCGATCAGGAAGCTCACGTTGAAGCCTTTATAGGTAAAGTTGTTGGAAAGACCCGCACTGATTGGATGGCGTCCCAAAGCAATTTGCTGAAAATCGCCGCGCACGGGGGTGGCATAGACCGCCTTAGTGACGGGGTCGATTTCTTCCTTATATACCTTCTGGCCATTGATCTCTTTCTGCTTGTAGCCCGCAATGACGCCCAACTGCTGTCCGACGTAGTGGCGGATGCGCTCTTGCCGCGCCCGTGATTCGTCCAGGTTCAGAAACTCGATGGGATCGCCCGCCGCATTGGTACCCAGGCTGACGACGTTGGAGATGTTCCGGGCGAAGTTCAACGATAGATCCCAGCTGAAATCGCTGCGCTTGACCGGGCTTCCGGTCAAAAGGATTTCCACGCCCTTGTTTGTCAGCTCTCCGATATTGATAGAGGTGCTGCCGTAGCCGGAAGTACCCGAAATCGAGGTGTTCAGGATGTCATCCCTGGTGTTACGGTTATAGACGGCCAGATCGAGTCCCAGGCGATTCTGGAAGAAGCGCAGATCCACACCGAATTCCGTTTCAGTGGAAACGTAGGGTTTCAGCGCGTTATTAGGAATAGAGCCGTTGTTGATCGATCCCAGAATGGCCCCATCATGTTGATAACCGCGTAGTCCGTAAGTAAGGTTGTTGGAGTAAGGATCGGGAGCACCGCCACCCACCTGCGCCCAGGACGCCCGGACTTTGCCGAAGGTCAACCAGGTAGGCATCGTTCCAATGGCCTCCGAAAAGACGAAGCTCAAGCCTACCGAGGGATAAAGAATCGTATTGTTATCCCGCGAGAGCGTCGAGAATTGATCCTGACGGGCTGTGACATTCAGGAACACGTAGTTATTGAACCCGATGTTAGCCGAGCCAAAGACGGAATTGATTCCGAATTCGGAAAATCCGTAACCGTACGTTTGGTTGGCTACGTTGTTCACACTGCCGAAGAATGGAATATTGAGGCCATTGCCCCCAATCCGCGCCGACTCGTTGGAGCGCCGCATCCGATTACCACCCAGCAAGATGTCCGCCGAGAACTTCCCGAAGTTTTTATTCGCGCCGATGAACAAATCGAGGTTGTTTTCCCGAATGGAGTTATTGGTGAGGTTGTAATCGCCTGTGGCTTTGTAAGCCGTACCGTATGGTTCCGATGATTCAAAGCGACCCGAAATGTAATCAGTACCTACGCGTCCCTGTACATACAGCCAGTCGGTGATATTGTATTTCAGCGAGGCATTACCAAAAAAGCGGTTCTTGCTGTCGAGCCGCAGAAACTGATAGGCGGCCCAGTAAGGATTGGTGGCAAAATTGTTGCCCTGGTACTTCAACTCGGTTCCGTCTTCCAGCGCACCCAGCTTATCGGTTGTCCCCTTGAAGGTATCGAAGCTAAGGTTAGGTGCTTTTGTGATGATCGTGTAGTTGGCGTTACCGGGCGAATCGGAAAGGCGCGGGCGGTTCTTGGCACTTTCGGTGGAGTACTGGCCGCTAACGACCATTTCCAGTTTTCCAAACTTGCCGTTCATGTTGCCGTTAAATGTCGTACGGTCGAAGCCACTATTGGGCATAATATCCTCGTTGTCGAGGTTGGATGCCGAAAAACGGAAGCTACCGATCTGGTTGCTGCCAGCCAAAGCCAGCGTATTGGTCCAGGTGCGGCCCGTGCGGTAGAAGTCGTTGAGACCCTCACCCGTGGCGACGTAGGGTCGTGAAACACCGTCGAACTGCACGACGCTGGAACCATCCAGTTTGCCCCCCCAAGAGCTGTTGCCGAAGTCGAGTGCTTCTTCCTTCGTAGTGGGAGCTACGCCTTGGTTGCCCACGCCGTACTGCTGCTGCAGGTCGGTGCGGTCGATGGCGCGGTCGACCGTGAAGTTGGAGTTGAAAGAAACGCCCAAACCCTTGGTACCTTTACCCGTCTTGGTGGTAATGAGGATGACGCCGTTGGCGGCCCGTGAGCCGTAAAGGGCCGAAGCCGTGTTGCCTTTCAGTACCGAAATGGAAGCGATGTCGTCGGGATTGATCGATGAAAGTCCATCGCCGTTGTCGTTGCCGCCCCACATTCCTGCGCTGCCCTGGTTGGAGTTGTCCATCGGTACGCCATTGATGACGTAAAGGGGCTGGTCGTTGCCGCCCAGCGAAGAGCCACCCCGAATAACGACCCGGCTCGTACCCGCCGCACCCGTTGTGGGGGACGATACGTTCACGCCCGCAATCTTGCCCGTCAGGGCATTACCGACGTTGATTGTCCGCGATTCGGTCAGCTTGTCGCCGCCGATTTGCGTGACCGAATAGCCGAGTGCCTTCTTCTCTTTCTCCATTCCGAAGGCCGTCACGACCACTTCTCCGAGCAGGTTATCGTCAGGAGTCAATTCTACATTGACAATATTGCTGTTGCCAATGGTAACATCTTTCGACTGATAGCCGATGTAGCTGTAAGTGAGTGTAGTACCTTTATTTGCCGCGATGCTGTACTCCCCCTTGTTGTTAGTCGTAGTGCCTCGAGTCGTGCCTTTCACGACGATGTTGACTCCGTAGAGTTCTCCGGCTCCCGCTTCGGTGACCTTGCCCGTAATCGTCATGTCCTGCGCGGAAACGACGGTCGAGCAAAACGTCAGCAAGAGCAGGATTTTCCAGTGCTGTAGTGCTTTTTTCATAAGAATTAATAGATTGGTTGTAAAATTTTGATTAATTAATCAGATAATTCAAATATAAGATTTTTTATCCGAACACTGTTCAAAGCTTTTTAAATTTTTTAATTAATGAGAATTTCAGGATCAACCTTACGAGAAAAGCCGTACAAAGCCCCTCCCTATTTCAGCTTCTCAAAAAGCCTCAACAACTCAGCCACGATCTTGCGTGAAGCTTCCTTCTCCACTTTGTTGGTGCTCAACCAGGTTTCATATCCGCCCAGTTCGTGCTGTTCGGGCGTGGGCAGGTAGCCGTAGCCGCCGTTGGCCAGTTCAATGGTGAAAGCCGGCTTAAAGGGACTCTTGGCCTTGATTTCCAGTCCTGTTTGCGTGAAAGTCTCGAAGGGAATGGTCGCCACACCCAGCTCACCGATGCGAAAGGCTTGCAAAATGACGGTGATGTTTTCAGGCCATTCGGCCATTTGAAGCGTCCGCTGCGCGTAGGTTTTTTCCAGCTTGTGGTTGACTGGAGCGCTGTCAGGACGGTCGAGTACGGCCTGCGCCCATTGCGACTCTTCGGCGTTGGGGCGGCGCACGGCCAGCGTCAGCTCCGACTGCGCTCCTTTGAGCGGCACCCATTCCTGGTACTTTATAGTTTTGTGCACCCGCATCACCTCTGCCGCCACATCGTTGGCCACGATTCGCATCTTCTCGTAGTGGGGTAGTTTTTCCGGCTTGCCCCGAAAGTTGATGTTATTGACGTCGCCCGAGGTACCGTTGGAAAGGATGCCCACAAAGGGCGGATCCTGGCGGTCGGCTTTCAGGAGTTCCTGAATGCGGTCGGCGAACATGCCGAAGTAGTCGGCCGAGATGGCATCGTCAGGTAGTCCGCCCACGTAGTGTAGGGAGTAGTTGGCCAGCAGGGCGATGGGCTTGCCCGCCACCGACTGAACAGAAATAAACGAAACGCCGGGATCGGTTGGCCCGGCGGGTTCGAGCAGATTGGGGTTGCCCACACCGGGATTCATCACCGCCACGTCGCTCTTACCGAAGGGATTGATTGTCGGGGTGCCGGGTTTCATTTTCCAGCGACGGTTGAAGACGTGCTGCGGCACACTGCCCACGCCCCAGCCGATTTTGGCAGGTTCCAGGTTGTTGAGAGCGATGCGCACGCCATCAGCGATGCGTTGGGCCAGGAAAGCCTGGTAGCCGTCGAGCGGTTCGTCGGTGTGCCAGCCCCGCCGACGCTTGCCCTTGCCCCCGGCACTGATGCCCGAATGCGTGTGGGTGGCGGCCATTAGCATCTTGTCCACCGGCAACCCGGTGGCTTCGTTGACCATTCGCTTAGCCTCGTCGAACACCTCGCGGTTAATCGAGACATTGTCGCAAAGCACGAAAACCAGCCTGGTTTCGCCGTCGTCCAGGGCCAAACTACGGACGTTTAACTGATCGTGGATGTGCGTGGCGGGCGGCGGAGTGCCATAGTTGCCTACGATGCCCTCGCCCAGCGGCGGGGTGATGTTGCTGATGGAAGCCCCGGCCCGGAATACTTTGGTTTGAGCGGAGCTTACGCTCAATCCAACTAAAATCCATAAAAAGCCAAGCAGGAAAATCATGCGGCTGGTTGGTTCTTGAGATGCGGGGTTTAGCATAGCAGTAAGGAATTAGGGAGTAATAAAATCTTTTCTACAAAGCCACCACCTGCCCCGTCCGCACCGATTCGTCGCAGGCGAAGGCGATGCGCAGACTGTTCACGGCATCGGCCATGTGGTCGGTGAGGTCGGTATTTTCGCGAATGGCTTTCAGGAAATAGAGCTGCTCGCGGTCGCAAAGTCCCTGGTGGTCGGGTTCGTCGGTCAGGTTGATCCAGGTGTCTTCTTTGGCAAACTTATCGTCGCCATCGAGGTCCGCGTGATGGTAGCGAATCGATTCCGTCTTGGTGTGGGATTCGATGGAGGAAGATTTTCCCGCGCCACCCGCTTCTTTAGCCACAATCGACACCGATCCTTTTGGTCCGATCACGTCCTTGACAAAAAAGGCCGTTTCGCTGATCATCGGCCCCCACCCCGCCTCGTACCAGCCCACCGAACCGTCCTCGAAGCGAATCTGCAACTGTCCGTAGTTGTAGTTGCCCGCCGGAATATCCTCCGTCAGCCGCGCGCCAATGGCGTTGACCTGCACAGGCTTCGAGCGGGTCATCTGGCACATGACATCGATGTAGTGGACGCCGCAGTCCACGATCGGACTCAGACTTTTCATTAGGTTACGGTGCAGCGTCCACATGTCGGTTTGGCTTTGCTGGTTGAGGTTCATCCGCATCACCAGCGGCTTGCCCAGCTCGTGCGATAGTTCCACAAACTTCTCCCACGAAGGGTGATGCCGCAGGATATAGCCCACGACTAATTTCTTTCCGGCCTTGTTGGCCGCCGCCACGACGCGCTCCGCGCCTTCCACCGAATCAGCCACGGGCTTCTCAATGAAGACGTGGCAATCTTTCTCAAAAGATTTCACGGCAAATTCTTCGTGGGTGTCGGGGTAGGTCGAGATACAGACTGCGTCGGGTTGGGTGGCTTCCAGCGCTTTGTCAAAGTCGTTGTACAGCGTGTACTGGCCGCCCAGTTTGTCGTTCAGCCGCTCTTTGCTCTTGCCCGTCGAGACTAGTCCACAAATTTCGAAGCCGTCCAGATTGTGGTACGCCGTGGCGTGTGAGGCGCCCATATTGCCGCAGCCTACGACGAGGATGCGTAAGTTTTTTTTCTGATCACTCATGTTGTTAGGTTGTAGATTTTTGGGTTAAAAAAATGCGGCCATATGCGTGGCCTTAGATTCAAGGCTGCGCGGCCTTCAATTTACTGAGAAGGTCGTACAGCGTTTTGGTGATTTTCGGCGAAGCGTCCACTTCCAGGTAGCTGGATCGCGCCCGCCAGGTTTCATAGCCGCCCAGCCGATGGTGTTCGGGTGTAGGCAGATAGCCGTTGTAGCCATTGGCCAGCGAAATAGTGAAAGTGGGCTTGAAAGGGCTTCTCTCCTTCAATTCCAGCCCTATTTCCACAAAAACCTCGCAGGGAATGGCAGTAATCGCCAAATCACCCAGTCGGAACGCCTGCAAAATGATGGCTACTTGGTCGGGGTACTCTTTGATAAGCGTCGTTTCGCGGGCGTAGATTTCCTCCCGAGACACCATGTTCGGCCCTTTGGCCGAGGCCACGATGTCGGTGGCGCGCTTCAATGCCTGGGCATCGGGCTTGCGCACGCCCAGCGAGATTTCGGTTTGCCGGGCGTCAAGCGAAATCCAATCTCGGTACTCGATCGTTTGATACACCTTATAGGCTTCCGCGGCGACTACATTGGCCACGGCCCGCATTTTCTCGTAGGGTTGGGCGGGTTTGGGTTTTTCGCCGCCAAAGTCGATGTTGTTGATGTTGCCGCTTGTCCCGTTAGACATCATCGCCACGAAGTCAGGGCCGGGCCCCGCTGGGACGGGACCATCTGAATGCAACAACTGCTGCATCCGCTCGGCGAACATACCATAGTAATCCGCCGAAACTTCTCCCTTACCCGTACCACCCACGTAATGCAGCGAGTAGTTGGCCAGCAACGCCACCGGACGACCTTCGGGCGTCTGCACCGAAATGACCGGAATCTCCGGGTCGATGGGCCCGGCAGGTTCGAGCAGGTCGGGGTTTCCTACGCCAGGATTCATTTTCACTTTGTCTTCCGTCCCAAACGGGTTGGGCATCGCTGCGCCGGGCTTCATCCGCCAGCGGCGGTTGAACACTTGCGACGATTCGTGGCCCACGCCCCAACCGATGCGGGCGGGCGCCAGGTTATTGTTGGCCCGGATGACCGCGTCGGCGATGCGTTCGGTCAGGAATTTGGTGTAGTCCGCGTCCGGGTCGCTCTGAAACACCGAACAGGCGGTTCCGGCGGAATGGGTGTGGGTGGCGGACATCATCATGCGCTCCACCGGAATCTTGGTGACCGACTGCGCGCGCTGCTTGGCGGCGTCCAGGATTTCGCGCGAAACCATGCACAGATCCGAAACGACAATGACCAGGCGGGTAGTACCGTCGTCCAGCACCAGGGCGCCGGCGCGGGTTTCGTCGTGGATGCCCGTGATGGTGATGTCCTGCATACTACCATTGATGGAGCTGCCGATTCGGGGCGTGATGTTGCTGATAGCTGCTCCGGCGCGAAAGACTTTGGTCTGCGCCCAAGCGTCGCTGACTATTAAAAGGCTGGCTCCCAGGCAAAACGCGTGGAGAAAGCCCGTGGCATAGGTTTTGCTTTTGATGTATTTCATGCTTCTTGGCGTTCACCGTTTTTGAATTTTTTCAAAAAAATCACTGACTACCCTGCTTCAAAAATGCGATGAGTTCCGCCAGTTCGTCGCGGGTCATGGTTTGCTCCAAACCTTCGGGCATGAGCGACAGACCAGAATTGGATAACGTCTTGATATTTTTGCGCAAGACCGCTTCTTCCGTACCAAAGGCCGTTTTCAGCGTCAGCCCGTTGTCGGTTTCGGCCAGCAGCCAGCCCGACAATGACCGTCCGTCGTTGGTCTCCACCGCGATGGCCTGGTAGGCGGGTAGTACCTCGTAGTTGGGTACCAGAATGTGCAGCAGCAGCGCGTCGGCGGGCTGATTGCGCACTCCGGTCAAGTCGGGACCCACTTGGCCACCTTTTCCGGCATAAGTGTGGCAAGCCGAGCAGGAGCGCTCGAAAACTACCTTTCCTGCCCCAGCGTCGGCGGTTTGGCTCAAAATGGTCTTGTAGTCCTGATAAATTTTCATGCGCCCTCCGCCTTCCAGTTCCCGGAAAAGTTCTTCGGCTGAAGTGCTGATCTTCGGGTCTTTGCTTTTCATAAGCCGCTGCCGATCCATCGAGGTTATTTCGGCGGCCCCGATCACGCCCCGCCGGATGGCCGCAAAAAGTACCTCGGTGAAGGCAGGCTTCGAGACCATCGCCGCCACGACGGCTGATTTTACCTGCGGCGTGTAGTGCGACCAAATGTCTTTTTGGGTCAGAAAGGTCGCCCCACGCGCGTCGCCCAAACGCGTGAGAGCGACGATGGCCGCCAGTTGTAGTTCCGGCGGGTGGCGGGCGTCGGTGAGTTCTTGCAACGTTTGGTGGCTTTGGCCGTAATCCGTGTAGCCCAGTAAGGCCGCCGCCGTCCCGCGCGACCGGGCGGACAAGCCAGGGTCGGCGGCGCGGCGGGAGGTTTGGGCAATGAAATGACTGAGCGACTGCTTTTCGGGTACGGCGGGATCATCTCCCAAAATAGCCAGCAGCTTTTTAGGCGAAGCGCTTTCCGAAGCAGCCCGGCGACTTACGCCCTCGGCCAGGCCGAGCATGGTGGCAATTCTCCATTCGTAGTCTCCCTTGGCGGTGAGCATTTCTTTCAGCAGGGCGCGGCAGTCGGCCAGCGCAGCCCCGTTGCCGAAGAGTTGCCCCAAATCCTGCATCACCGCCGAGAAGGCCACCGGATCGGGCTGCGGCTGACGACGGAATTCTTGCAAAAACTCGGGCAGACGATCACCAATTCCACTCAACACGGCGGCTCGCGCCCAGCGGTCACCACCGTCTTTGGCCGCAATTTTTGCCAGAGCGGGAACCACACCCTCGCCCGCCAGCGAACCGAGCGCCAAAGCACCGTTGAAGCGCACCCGCATCGCCGGATCAGCGGCGGTAGCGGTGAGAAGCGGCAGGAGTTCAGGCTGTGTTTTGGCCAAAGCACCCGCCAACGTTACGGCCTGCTCGCGGACGCCAGTCTCCTTATCTGTCAAGGCTCTTCGTAAAGTCGCCGCGTCAAGATCTTCGCTGCCCCACAGCAGCCATAGCGCCAATCCGCGCGACTCGGGAAACTTGGCATCGGCCACTACTTTTTTCAGCAGAGAAATAGCCGACGGATTCCTTTGTTCGAGCAGCAAGCGGTGAGCCGTCCGCCGCTCCCACTCCTCCGGCGATTGCAGCGCCTGAACCAATTTTACAGGAGAATCGAAAGCTGTCTTTTGTCCATAAGACAGAGTCTTATCAATAAAATCCTCGCGCACGATGCGGTAAATCCGCCCATCCGTCTTGCCACTCTCAAAATCCAGCCGGGGCCGGGCTTCCTCCGGGACGTAGGACGGATGGTCTATCACCTTTCGGTGCATGTCAGCCAGGTACAGCGCCCCCTCCGGGCCGTGTTGTAGAAAAACCGGGCGGAACCACTCGTCGGTTGAGGCCAGGAACTCTCGCCCTTCGTCAGCGGGAGCAGATTGAAACGAAACGCCCGCCGGACGCACCACCTGCCGCTGCACCAGATTTTGCGCCGACTCGCAGATGAACGCATTTCCCTGGTGGGCAGCCGTCAGGCCGCTGCCGTTATAGACCATCACGCCGCTCGCAGCGGTGAAAGTACCCGTGTGCGACAGCCCCATAAGTTTGGGGATAAAATCGGCCGAGGTAATCGCCCCGCTGATGGGATGCACTGTGGCCTCAGCCTCGGCTCTGGAAACGTCCTGGATAGTTTCGGTGAATAGCAGGTTCGGATTGCGGCGTAGTTGCTGGGGTTCCAGCACGATTTGCTGCACGGGATGACGATTGGAACAGCCGAAGCGGCGACCGAAGGCATCGAACGTGAGACCAAACTGGCTGCGTCCGCCTGTGGTTTCGAAGGCAAACGTCTCGGGATCGAAGCGCCCGTCGGCGGGCGAGTAGGCCACCGCCGAACGGCTGGGGTGGAGGGGAGAGCGCACCTCGCCGCTATTCAGTCCGCTGGTGACGTACACCATTCCGTCCGGCCCGAGCGTCGGGTGGCTGACCCGCAGTTGCCCGGTGCGGCTGTCGCTGAAACCCGTCAGCACCACCTGTTTCACATCAGCGACGCCATCGCCGTTGGTGTCTTTGAAGTAGTAAATATCCGGGGCGCAGGTCACGAACACACCGCCCTTCCAGGGAAGCAGACCGTTGGGGTACGTCAGCCCGGTCACAAATTCGGAACGGTGGTCATACTTTCCATCGCCGTCGGTATCGGTGAGCAGCGCCACGCGGCCCAGACGGTCGGGCGCGCCGCCCTCGGCGGGATCGGGGTAGCCTCGGTCTTCCACGACGTACATCTGATAGTTTTCATCAAAAGCCAGAGCCACGGGATCGACTACCAGCGGCTCAGCGGCGATCAGTTCGATGCGCAGGCCCGGTTCGAGTTGGAAGCTTTCCAGTGCTTTTTGCCAACGGCTGGAATCCGGGGCTAAATAAGCGGACACCTCACGTGGAGCAGGATTTCGACCTCCCGCCAGCAGTAGCAGAAAGACCAGGGGAATCGTAAGAAATCTGCCGAAGTATTGCGTCATTACCAGATTTTTGAAAGATCAAGAAACATTCTCGGAAAGAGCGTGAACTAACTTCTACTTGCGCACCAAAGGCGTCATTTCCACTTTTCTAACGAAAATTTCCGCCCCTTCGGACTGAATCTGAATGCGTCCTTTGGCGGGCTTCACGTGCAAAGCGTGGTTGGCCAGCCCACCGTTGACAAAGTAATAGACCTCCTCCCCTATCGCCAGAATCCTGATCCGGTTCCACTCGCCCAGCGGTTTGTCGAGATCTTTTGCGCCGCGAAAACCCTTCACATCCTTCCAGGTCGGGTCGCGGCCGTACCAGTTGATGCGCCCGCGGTGAATCGAGACGGTATCGCCGTCGGGCTTAAAGTAATAGGGCGCTTTGGCCGCTGAAACTACCGGGCTAGTCATGGCAAAATCATCCGAACCGTCGCCAACTACCAGAAAATCGCCCGTGCCGCCTTCGATAATTTGGCACTCGATGGCGTGCATCCAGTTGCCCGCGTAGGCCCCGTCCTTACCCACCGAGTGAATGAACACGCCGTTGTCGCGGGCGGCATCCGCGCGGGGTGCGTGGGTGGCGTTGCCCCATTTGTATTCGAGAGTCAGCTCGTAGTTTTCGTATTCGCGCTCGGTAGTTAGGCTACCAAACTCCGCCCCCGTAATGTGGAGGACGCCGTTGTCGAGCGTAAAAACGTGGTCGGGGTCCCGGTCGCGGCCCTGGTCGTGCAGGAAGGTGTACCAGCCGTCGAAGTTTTTCTCGCTGAGCAGCAGGGTAGTTTGCTGGCGCTGCCAGCCGTGGTTTTTCAGGATTTGCCTGGGGGTTTGGGCGTGGGCAGTGAGGGTTGAGAAAGCAAAGATTGTGAAGCGGGCGAAAGTGGAAATGACGCTGTATTTCATGGAAATAACTATTTTTGGGAGTTACAGGAAGGCGCGACCAGGCTCGCGTTTTGCCCTGTCCACGTTCGGCTGGGCCGGGTTCAGGACATCTTCTCCTATTATTACAAGGATGAAAGAAAAATCTAAACATCCTAAAACTTTCGAGAAACAAAGCCAATATGCCGAAAATTTATCTCTCGCTTTTCTTCCTCTTTTGTATAAAAATAGCCTTCGCGCAAACTACGATAATTGGTACGGTCGCTAACGAACGCGGACAAGCGATGCAAGGAGCGACAGTTGCAGTAAAATCAACCAATATCAGTACGACCACCGACCGCGACGGGAAGTTTTCCCTTAATGTGCCGGAGCAAAATGGGGAACTGATTTTCTCAGCTTTCGGCTACGTGGTTCAGGAGCGGATGGCGACTAAACGTAGTTCTTTGTATATCAAATTGGTACTTGAAAACGACGCTCCAATTGAAGAAGTGCCGGTTGCTTACGGCAAGCAGGAGAAAAAGCAGATAACGGGTTCTATCGTCACGGAGAAAGGGTCTCAACTGGTAAGGTCGCACGCCCTGAATTTATCCGCTTCGCTGGCAGGGCGATTGCCGGGACTCACGGTAATCAATCCAAGTGGTGAGCCTGGCAACGATGGGGCTTTACTTTTTGTGCGGGGCATCAATACGTTGGCCGACAATAGTCCACTGATCGTCGTGGATGGTATCCCTAACCGTTTCGGGGGCCTGGATAGGCTCAACCCGGCAGACATCGAGAGCATTACAGTACTGAAGGATGCCTCGGCCGCGATGTATGGCGTAGCTAATGGCGTCGTTCTCGTTACTACCCGTCGGGGGCAAATCGGCAAGCCCACGCTAACCTACTCGTTCAATCAAGGATTCAGCAACCCTACGGTTATTCCCAAACTGGCCGATGCCGCTCAGTACACCAGTATGCTGAATGAGCTGAATATCTACAACAGCCTGCCTGCAGCAGAATGGGAAGCCGCCCAACGAGCCTATCAATCGACGGGCGTTTACAATCGACCCAATGGCGCGATACTGGAAGCCCCCTACTCCCCGGGAGACCTGGCACGATACCGCGATAACTCCGATCCGTGGGGACACCCAAATACCGATTGGTTTGGGGCTACCCTAAAAAGGAATTCTCCGCAAGTGCGGCATAGGATACAGCTAACTGGGGGCACTACGAATTTCCAGTATCTGGCTTCGCTTGGTTATTTGAATCAGGATGCCTACTACCGCAGCTCGGCCACCGGATATCAGCAGTACGATTTGCGTATCAATCTCGATGCTGCTGTCAACAAGCATATTGATCTATCGCTGGATATGCTGGGTCGTCAGGAGGCACGAAATTACTCACCCAGATCTGCCAGTACCGTTTTCAGAATGTTGATGCGTGGCAAACCACAGCAACCCGCCTACTGGCCCAACGGGTTGCCAGGCCCCGACATCGAAAACGGTGAAAATCCGGTGGTTATTTCTACGAATCAGATTGGCTACGATCGAGACAAACGTAACTACGTGCAGGCGACGGGTTCGCTCGTTGTCAAAGTCCCCGGCGTGGAGGGTCTGAAAATGACCGTCAAGGCAGCTATTGACAATTTCAGTAGGGATACCAAGCGTTGGGAAATCCCCTGGACCTTGTATTATCGCGGAAACGGCTTTGAGTCGGATGGCTTGACACCCAAGCTGACACCCGCCCAACGCGGCCCGGAAGATCCCCGCCTCACGGTCGGGACAGCCGAACAGCTTAATATCACACCTCGTCTAGTTATTTCTTACGACAAAACGCTGGGTGGGCATATGTTTGGTCTGCTGGCGGGTACCGAGCGCTATAAAGCCAAGCGTAGTTTCTTCACGGCTTATCGCCGATACTTCATTTCTACGGCTTTGGATCAGCTTTTTGCCGGAGGTGACAAAGCAAAAGACAATTCAGGAGGCAGTTTGGAAACCTCGCGCAATGGCTACTTTGGCAAGCTGGGTTACGGCTGCAAGGACAAGTACTTCATCGAATTACAAGGGCGGTACGACGGCTCCGATATTCTTCCCGCTGAGGATCGCTACCGTCTGTTTTATGGGTTGATGCTGGGATGGATCGTTTCGGAAGAAAAGTTCTGGGAACAAGCGCTTCCCACCATGACTTTCTTGAAAATTCGTGGTTCAGCGGGAATTTTAGGGAGCGACCAATCGGCGGTCGATCCATCGTCGAATTTCAATCTTTCTCCCATCAGTAATGCTTCTTCCCCTCCGATAGCGTATTATTTACCTAGCCCCACGTATAATCTGGGATTGGAAGGGCGTGTTCTTAATGATAGAATATCCTTCGAAGTCGATATTTTTTCCAACCCTCATACTAAGACCCTAACCTATGAACCAGGCCCCAGGCTACCCGAAGAAAAAATTACCGAAATAGCCAACAAGGGTTGGGAGTTTAGTGTTTTCTACCGTAATCGAAGCACAAACCTGCCTGTCACATTTGGAATCAACGGCGGCTACGCCCGGAATAAAATTATCTTCCAGGACGAAGCACCGGGCGCCCCGGATTGGCAACGTTCGACGGGCAAACCCATCAATACCTACTTTGTTTATAAGTACAATGGCGTATTCAAAGATCAAGCGGAGATCAATGCCAACCCGTTGAATTATTCGGCACTGGTGAAGCAAATACGGCCCGGCGATATGAAGTACCAAGATGTCAACGGAGACAAGAAAATTACGCCCGACGACCGCGTTCGACTGAAGACCAGCAACCTGCCCGTATTCCAAGGTGGAATCACGCTGGACGGCCGCTATAGGAATTTCGATTTGAATATCCTGCTTCAGGGTTCGGCGGGAGCGAAGCAATTCATCAGTACGGGGGAGTCGGGAACTATTGGCAACTATTTGCTGGATATTTACCAAAATCGTTGGTCGATTGATATTCCAAGCAGCGTGCATCCGCGAATTGCCAACCGAAACGACCAATACTATTCTAATGGAAATGACTACTGGTTGCGAAGTACCGACTACATACGCCTGAAAAATCTGGAATTGGGCTACGCTGTTCAAACCGATCTGATCAATAAGATCGGTTTGAACCGATTCCGACTTTACGTCAGCGGGTATAATCTACTTACATTCGATCGGCTGAAAATATATGACCCCGAAGCCAGCAGTGCATTGGGATATTATTATCCACAACAGAAGATTGTCAGTTTTGGCCTGGACATTACTTTTTGATTGAAAGCCTAATAGAAGAAATTGTTGAGACGGCTTTTCATACTTTTAAGTCTGGCGGGTAATATTCGATTCATTGTAAACTCGTCCTTACTGTTCTACTTTTGTTTACAAAGTAAAAAAACCATTACCTGTTTTTCCATGAAAAAACTCTTCCTGCTTTCCCTGGCCATACTCACCACCGCACTCGCCACCCACGCCCAAACCGCCCCCACCTGGCTCCGCTACCCCAGCATTTCCCCCGACGGCAGCACCATCGTCTTTACCTACAAAGGCGACTTGTGGAAAGTCCCCGCCACGGGCGGCAACGCCATGCCCCTCACGCTGCACGAGGCGCAGGATTATATGCCTGTGTGGTCGCGGGACGGCAAGAGCATTGCCTTCGCGTCGGATCGCTACGGGAATTTCGATGTCTTTGTGATGCCCGCCACGGGCGGCGAGCCGAAGCGGCTGACGTTCCATTCGGCGGATGAATTACCGTACGATTTTACGCCCGATGGCAAGGAGGTGCTCTTCGGCGCGGCGCGGCAGGACTTGGCGGCCAACCGTCAGTTTCCGACGGGTTCGCAGCCGGAGTTATACAAAGTTGCGGTCAAAGGTGGACGCGTGGCGCAGGTATTCAGTACGCCCGCTGAGGATGTAAAGTACAGCAAAGACGGCAGCAAAATGCTCTACCACGACAAAAAAGGCGGCGAAAACGCCTGGCGCAAGCATCATACTTCTTCCATCGCCCGGGATATTTGGGTGTATGACACCAAGTCAGGCAAACATACTAAACTCACGACCTTCGCCGGGGAAGACCGCAACCCGATTCTGAGCGATGATGGCAAGACCGTCACCTTCCTCAGCGAGCGGCAGGGTTC
The DNA here is from genome assembly GCF_041751555.1 of Persicitalea sp. NCBI lineage: Bacteria > Pseudomonadati > Bacteroidota > Cytophagia > Cytophagales > Spirosomataceae > Persicitalea > Persicitalea sp. Next base: position 22,301 of record NZ_JBGSXF010000301.1, read on the forward strand.
GTTCAATGTGCATCGTTTTGCAGTAGATAATCCGGCGACCGTCGAAACGCTGACTTCCTTCAAAAGACATCCCGTCCGGTTCCTGAGCCGCGCCAATGACGGTACTTTGTGTTTCAGCTACGATGGTGAGCTATATACCCTAAAACCCGGCGCCAAACCGCAGAAAGTCAACGTACAAATCGCGTCCGACGCCCGGCACAATAATGAGAAGGTCATGGCCGTGAGCGGCAACGCGCGCGGCATGGCGGTGTCGCCCAACGGCAAGGAAGTGGCGTTCGTCTATCGCGGCGAGGTGTTCGTGACCGCCGTGGAGGGCGGAATGACCAAGCGCATCACCCACACGCCCGAGCAGGAGCAGGAAGTGAGTTTTTCGCCCGATGGTAAGGCGCTGATTTACGCCTCCGAGCGCGGCAATAGCTGGAACATCTACGAAACCCGCATCGACCGCAAGGAGGAACCCTACTTCTACGCCTCCACGGTGTTGAAGGAAAAGGCAATCATCGAAGACAAAAAAGAGAACTACCAGCCCGTGTATTCGCCCGATGGCAAGGAAATCGCCTACATCGAGGATCGCATGACGTTGAAAGTCTATAACATCGAGAGCAAAAAGTCCCGCACGCTGCTCACCGATCAGGAGCTGTTCTCGATGCGCGACAACGACCAGTACTTCCAATGGAGTCCCGACGGCAAATGGCTGGCCTTCGATTACAGCGTCCCCGGCATCGCCAGCGGCGAAATCGGTTTGATCGCCGCCGACGGCAAGGGCAAAGTGGTGAACCTGACCGAAAACGGTTTTCAGGATTACAAAGCCAAATGGGTGCAGGGCGGCAAGCAGCTATTGTGGTTTAGCAACCGCGATGGATTGCGCAGTCAGGCGCAGAGCGGTGGTTCACAGGCGGACGTTTACGCTTTGTTCCTGACCCAAAAGGCGTTCGATGATTTCAACATGAGTAAGGAGGAGGCGACTTTGGCTAAGGATATCGAAAAAGCCATGAAGGGTGATTCGACCAAAAAAGACTCGACGGATAAGAAGAAAATGGCCAAAGACAGCACCGTCGCCATCGACTGGGACGGGCTGGATCGGCGCAAGGCAAAGCTGACGATTCACTCGTCGAGCCTGGCCGACGCGCTGCTGAGCAAAGACGGCGAGACACTGTACTACCTCGCCAAGTTCGAGAAGGGCTACAACCTTTGGAGTACCAACCTGCGCACCAAGGAAACCAAGCAGGTGCTGGCGATGAATTCGGGCAGCGGCACGATGGATTGGGACAAAGAGCAAAAGAATATTTTCCTGAACGCCGACGGTAAAATCCTGAAAATCGACCCCGAAAAATCCAAGCAGGAAACCATCAAAATCAACGGTGAGATGATGGTGGATCTGGCCGCCGAGCGGCAGTTCATGTTCGATCACGTGTGGCGGCGGACTAAGGGGACTTTCTACACGGCCAGTATGCACGGCGTGGACTGGGATAGCTACCGCCCTGATTACGAGAAATACCTGCCCTCCATCGGCACCAATTTCGAGTTTGCCGAGATGCTCAGCGAACTTTTGGGAGAGCTGAACGTCTCCCACAGCGGCGCGCGCTACAACGAGTCCAAACCCACCGACGACGCCACGGCAGCGCTGGGCGCTTTTTACGATTACGATTACAACGGCAACGGCATCCGCGTGACAGAGGTCGTCAAGGGCGGGCCGCTGGACAAGGCGGGCTTCGACGTGCAGTCCGGCGCGGTCATCGTAGCCATCGACGGCGAAACCATCGCCCCCGACCGCGATCTGGCGCAGTACCTCAACCGCAAGGCTGACCAAAACACGCTGCTCACGTTGCTGGAAAACGGTAAACGCCGCAGCATCGTGGTGAAGCCCATCAAGCCCTCCGAAGAAAGCCGCCTACTCTACACCCGCTGGGTGAAGCGGAATCAGGAGGAAGTGGAGAAAATGAGCAATGGTACCCTGGGCTACGTCCACATTCCGGGCATGAACGACGGGGCTTACCGCACGACCTACGAGGAAATCATGGGTAAATACGCGGGTAAAAAGGGCATCGTGATCGACACCCGCTTCAACGGCGGCGGCGACCTGGTGGCTGATCTAGCCATGTTCCTCAGCGGCAAGAAGTTCATGGACTATACCACCGATAAACGCTCCAACGGCTACGAACCCAATTTCCGCTGGACCAAGCCTAGCGTGTCGCTGGCCAACGAAGCCAACTACTCCGACGGCCACTGCTACGCCTTCATGGTGCAGGATCAGAAGATCAACAAACTCATCGGACAGCCCGTCCCCGGCACTTGCACCTTCGCGGGTTGGGAGAGTTTGCAGGACAACACCCTCCGCTGGGGGGTACCCCCGCTGGGCGTGAAGGCCATGAATGGTCAGTATCTGGAAAATTCCCAGACTGAGCCGGACGTAAAGGTTTGGAATGCCTACGAAGATGTTAGCAAAGGCAAGGATGCGCAGTTGGAGAAGGCAGTGGAGGTGTTGATGGCGGAATTGGAGTAAAGAATCATCATTCAGTGCAGTCGAATTCTTGTATGGGCGAACCTATGTGTTCGCCCGATGGCCGATAAAAACGAAATTCAAAATACTTTACGATGACATTTATAGAACTTGCAGAAAGAGTGCTAAGAGAAGAAAAAATTCCTTTGACAGCAAATGAAATATGGAGGGTCGCCGAGAATAAAGGATATAGTTCTCAACTAAATAGTCAGGGAAAAACTCCTTGGGCTACCCTGGGAGCTCAAATATACGTAAATGAAAGAGATAATTTTCAGACGCCGTTCGCTGTGGTGGGAAAAAGACCGAAGCGCTTTTATCTGAAAGAACAGGCTAGTTTATTTGATCTGGAAAAAATAGAATCGACGGAAAATACCGAGGAAATTCCAGACAAAAAATCCAAAATTCAATATCTTGAGAAAGACTTGCATCCATTTCTAGTTCATTTTGCTTACTATCACTTAAAATGCTATACCAAGACTATAAATCACTCTAAGTCAAACAAGAAAGAGTTTGGCGAATGGGTTCATCCTGATGTAGTAGGTTGCAACTTTCCAATTGGTGAATGGAGTACTGAGGTTTTAAATTTGAGTTCCAGTGTTGGAAACAATTCGATAAAAATCAAATCTTTCGAGTTAAAGAGAGAGCTAAATTTGGGATCGCTACGAGAAAATTTCTTTCAAACAGTATCGAACTCTTCTTGGGCGAATGAAAGCTATTTGGTAGCGGCCGAAATATCAAACAATGAGGATTTTCTTAGTGAATTAACCAGACTTTCTACTTCCTTTGGCATCGGTATAATTAAACTAGATATTGAAAATCCGCTTTCGTCAGAAGTCATTTTACCAGCCAGAACAAGAGATAATTTGGATTGGGAAACCGTTAATAAATTGACACTCAACAAGGATTTTAAAGATTTTCTGAAAAGGATAAAAAATGATTTGACGAGTAATGAAATTCGCAAAGAAAAATATGATAAAGTTTTCGAACCGGAAGAGTTGATAAAACTTCTGAAAAGGAAAAGGTAATGTCACTTTGTGAGCGGTTCGTACCCTCTCAAAGACCGATAACGATGATAGTGACGCAAGTTTTTGATTGAGCGAATCCTAGCACGGAAGTTGGTAAAATAAACCCGAATGATCAAAAACGCCAAAAACTGGAAAGGCTTGCTGTACGGAGTCGCCTACGGACTCCTGGCCCGCGGCATATTCGGATTAGAGCCTGATTATTTACAGAGCTACATCCACGCTGGCGAATTGATGACCAAGTCGTTTCTGTTTTTGGTGCCTTTCGCAATGGGGTTAATCGCCGCTTACTGCAATGACACCATCAAGCAACCAGGGAAGATTGTCAGTCTTATCATGCCTTTATTTGCTGTCATTGGATTTGTGGGAATATCGGTTTTAATCGGCTGGGAAGGCTTCATTTGCGCTCTGATGGCACTGCCCATTTTTGCTTGCATGGCTTTGCTGGGAGCGCTGATCGGTGTAAATATTTTCAAGAGAAACCGCAACAAAGTCTTGGTTTCTATCCTGCTGGCGCTTCCCTTTGTGTTTGCCCCGATTGAAAGTCAATTCAAACTTGACGAAAAGATATTTTCTGAACACACGTCGATCATAATCGACGCCCCGGACGAGGTAGTCTGGCAAAACCTTACCCGCGTCAGGCCGATTACCGAAAGCGAAAACAAGCCGTCGCTCTTTCAGTTCATGGGTTTCCCGAGGCCGTTGGAGGCTGAGCTCGACACCGTGGCAGTGGGTGGCGTCAGGAAAGCCATCTTTGATCGGGGACTTTTTTTCACCGAAACCGTCACCCAAATGCAGCCTTTACGAACGCTGGCTTTCAGCATCGAGGCCGACCCAAATTCGATTCCGCCCGCCGCGCTGGACGAACACGTGATGGTGGGTGGCCAGTATTTCGACGTACTGGAGGGCCGCTATAAGATCGAAAAATTGGACGATGGCAAAATCCTTTTGCACCTCAGCTCGCAATTCCGGCTTTCGACTCGCTTCAACTTTTACAGCGGTTTTTGGAGCCAACTGATCATGCGGGACATTCAGGAAAACATTCTAGAAATAATCAAAAATCGGTGCAGACAGCCATGAAACAGTGGGCCTTCGAATGATTTTTTACCCAGTCGCTTAAATTTCTTTCAACACTGCCTGCACAGCCCACTTGTGGTCGCATCTCCTCTCGATTACAACAGGACCCTCGAACAAAACTCAAGAAACCCGCACAAACTACCCTCTGTTCCCAAATTTTCCCTACTTTCGGAAAAATCCCTCCTCCGCAAATCGCTCCATGCAAAAAACCGCTCCCCGCCACGAACTACTCAAAATCCTGGGTGTCGGCTTCGGCATCGCCGTCACCATTGGCGGTACCATTGGTACGGGCATTCTGCGCAAGCCCGGCCCCATCGCCGAGCAACTCGGTGATCCGTGGCTCATCATGGGCTTGTGGGCAGCGGTGAGTTTGTATGCTTTGCTGGGTACTTTATGTACCATCGAGCTGGGTACTTCGGTACCCCGCGCAGGGGCCTGGTACGTGTACGCGCAGCGGGCCTTTGGCGACTACGCGGGTTT
>NZ_JBGSXF010000302.1:0-5701 GCF_041751555.1 Persicitalea sp.
ATCTATCTTCACGTCGTCGGACATTCCCAGCGTGTTGCCACCGAATTTCCAGTCAGTGCGATCCAACTTGGTTGAACCTTCCAACGTCGCCGTGGAGCCGCTTTCTTGAAAAGTAAAAGGAATTCTAACGCTTTTAGTCACGTTTTTTAGTGTCAAATCGAACGTTCCGACGTAGTCTGAACCAGACTTTTCGATTTTAGTAGATTTAAGTGTGACGCGCGGGTACTTTTCGACCTGAAAGAAATCTTCTTTTTCGCGTAGGTGACCGTCGCGCAACGAATTATCAGTGTCGATAGTGGCGGCGTCCACGCTGCCTGTGATACTCGACTGAGCCAGATTGCTGGGATCGAAATTGACGTTTCCCTTGAAACCTTTGAAAGTGCCGACTACTTTCACACCAAACATCTTGGCAGTGAACGCAGTACGGGCGGCAGTAGGTGTCCAGGATTGCCCGTAGGTAAAAGTTGACGTGGCCAAAGCCGCTAATAAAAATAATTTACGCATGAACGATAGAGGTTTATCTTGGTTTATGCTCTCTGTTACGTAGCAAGGCAGTTGGTAGGTTGCGTGAGTAGTGAACAGAAGACATATTATTCATACCATGGGAAAACATTCTTTTGATAAATGGGGTAGTATTTCGAGACAAGACGAATCACGCCCATCTGCCATCATTGCAAAAATAATTTTCGATCATGATTTCTCGTGTCGCCCTTACTGTCAAGGATCTGGCCCGCTCAATAGGATTCTACGAGAAGGTTCTGAATTTCAAGCGAATTGGGAATTATACGCTCGAACCGTCAATCGTTGATCCTCTCTTTGGGGTGCCCGAAGGTGCCAAGCCGAGCAGCGTAGTGATCGCAGTACTTTCTCTGGGACAAGAGTCCATCGAACTGCTGGAATTCCAAAATTCTGCTTCCAGCGAAGAAATTCCAACGGATTCTGCCAGTAACGATCTGTGGTTCCAGCATTTGGCCATCGTAGTAGCGGATATGGATACGGCCATCGAACATCTTGCCATGTTCGAGGTCGAACCCATTTCGCCCGCGCCCCAAACTCTGCCAGGCTATCTGGAAGCTGCCGGAATTACGGCTTTTTATTTCAAAGACCCCGACGGCCATGCACTCGAACTCATTCATTTTCCCAAAGACAAAATCGACCCCAAATGGAAAAATAAATCAGGCGTATTTTTGGGGATAGACCACACAGCTATCGCCATCGACGATACCGCCCATAGTCAATCATTTTACGAAAAGCTCGGGATGAATCGGGACTCCCAAACTGAAAATTATGGCCCCGAGCAGGAGAAACTCAATCAGGTAAAAGACGCTAAGTTGTTAGTGACCGCGATGAAATTTGAAAAGGGGCCGGGTATAGAGTTTTTGGAATTTGAAAATCCCGATAATGGCCGCGCTTACCCTGCAGACGCCCGCCCCAACGATCTCTTCCACTGGCACACTGTCATCGAAACCGAAAACCTGCCGGAATTGCGCGATAAACTCAGCCAGGAAAAAGTGCGGTTTATTTCTAAAACAACTACTCGAATAGAACTCGACGGGCCGGATACCTACTATGCCTTCCTGGTTCGCGACCCCGACGGCCACGCTGTGATGCTTCGTTCCAAGAGCTAATGCATGCAGCAAGCCAAATCAAACATTTATAATTCATCATCGTACGGGCGACCCCGTCATTATTCTACACTCCCTTGAACACTTCACACTACGATATCATCATCATCGGAACCGGCGCGGGCGGAGGTGCGGCCCTGGATACGCTCAAACAAGCCGGTAAACGTATATTGGTTCTTGAACGCGGTACCTTTTTACCCCGTGAACAGGCCAACTGGGATGCCGTCGAGGTATTTCAGAAGGGCCGATACCACAACGCCGAAGATTTTTACGACGACAAAGACGAAGCCTTTCAACCCGAAATGGGGTACTTTGTAGGGGGGAACACCAAGGTCTATGGGGCAGCAATGTTCCGGTTGCGCGAGCGCGACTTTGAGTGCGTTCAGCACGCGGGTGGTGTGTCGCCCGAATGGCCGCTGAAATACGCCGATTTCGAGCCCTACTACACCAAAGCCGAAAAGCTGTTCAACGTCCACGGCAAGAGCGGCATCGATCCCACCGACCCGCCCCGAAGCGCCGAGTACCCCAATCCGCCCGTGAGTCACGAACCCGTCATCCAGGATATGTACGACAAGTTGCGCGGGAAAGGCTACACCCCTTCGTACTTGCCGCTGGGCATCCGGCTCAACGAAGCCGATCGCCTGCACAGCGACTGCATCCGCTGCCCGACCTGCGACGGCTTTCCCTGCCTGATTCACGCCAAAGCCGACGCCGATATCAACTGCGTCAGACCCGCCACGGACGAGTCGCACGTAACATTACTGACCAACGCCCAGGCTACTCGCTTGATTACGAACGCCTCGGGTAATGAAATCAAGTCCGTAGAAGTCGAGTCACCCGACGGGGCGAGGCAGACTTTCTCGGCCGATATGTTTGTGGTGGCCTGCGGAGCCATTAATAGTTCACTGCTCTTCATGCAGTCGGCCACCGACCAGCACCCTAACGGTTTGGCTAACAAGTCTGACCAACTGGGCCGCAATTTTATGAAGCACCTGAATGCCGCCATGATGGCGCTCAGTCGGCACGAAAACCCCACCGTTTTTCAGAAGACAATTGCTTTCAGCGATTTTTATTTTGGGGAAAAAGATTACGAATTTCCGATGGGTCACGTACAGCTCATGGGCAAGTCCAATAAGCACATGATTGCCGCGGACGCGCCCAAACTCGCTCCCGGTTTCGTGCTGGAAGAAATTGCCGATCATACCATCGACTGGTGGCTCACGGGCGAAGACCTGCCCGACCCCAACAACCGCGTCCAACTCATCAAAGGCAAGAAGTACCTCAAATACCAGCCCAATAACGAGGAAGGATTCAATCGCCTGCGCTCACGCTGGAAGGAGGTACTTCAGGAATGCGATGTCTGCGACACCATCCTGGATCACAAATTCTACCTTGGCAAAACGATTCCGCTGGCGGGTGTGGCGCACCAAAACGGCACGATGCGATTCGGCACCGACGCCAAAACCTCTGTACTGGATCTCAACTGCAAGACGCACGAGATCGATAACCTCTACGTCGTCGATGGTAGTTTCTTCGTGTCGGCGGGAGCCGTCAATCCGTCGCTAACGATTATCGCTAACGCCATCCGCGTCGGCGAGCACCTCATTGAACGATTGTAGAGACGCGATTTATCGCGTCTGAGCGGCGAAGATTACGACTAAAAAGGTTTCGCGAGCTTCTTTTACCAGCCGGGACCGAGCAACACTCGTTCGATCCCGGCTTTTTCATAATAATTCGGCCCTACCGCGATGCATGGTAAGACACGATAAATCGCGTCTCTACAATAAATGACTTGCTGCATGGCCGCTCTTTCCCAAACTACCACTGACCGACAACTTTGGCAGCAGCTGAAAAGCGGCAGCGAGTTGGCTCTGGGCAAACTTTTAGCTAAGTACTTCAACCTTCTGCAAAACTATGGCTTCAAATTCGTACGGGAAGAAAACTTTGTAAAGGACTGTGTACAGGAGGTTTTTATTGAAATCTGGAATCGCCGGGAACAGATAAGCACGCCCGAAAGTGTCAGGGCGTATTTGCTAAGTTGCGTGCGGCGACGGGTACTTCGCGAGAGCGACCGTCAGCATATAATAAAGGAAGCCTGGCCCGTCGATCTGGAAAACGATTCAAATTTTGTGGAATTTTCGCCGGAGTGGAGTGTGATCGAGCAGGAGAGCCTGGCCGAAACGACCCACCGTATTGCCGACGTACTCAATCGACTGCCTAAACGGCAACGTGAAGCCATCTACCTTCGTTTTTACCAAAACCTGGAAAGAGACGAAATAGCGGTCATCATGGGTGTCAATGCCCAGTCGGTGTCGAATTTACTGCAGGCTGCCTTCAAAAGTTTTCGGGAAAATTGGGTGGGCCTTGTCACTTGGGTTTTCTTTTTAGGGTACATTGTTTTCTGATTTTTCGGCCGAAATAAGTATCTGGCACTTTTATTGGCCATCCATTACCAAATGATTATCCCTTCACATCATGCATCCCGACTATCATAAATTCGAGGTCGAAGATTTCACGCAGGACGAGCGCTTTCGGCGGTGGGTGATTCAACGCGACCCGGAGAGCGAAGCATTTTGGGTGGGCTGGCTGGCTGCGCACCCAGAAATGGCAGGCAAGGTGCAGCTGGCCAGAGCCTTTCTTTATGCTCTCGAGGAAAAAAATACAGCATTGTCCGCCGAGGAATTAACCTCGATCACCGAAGAAGTTACGGAGCAGAATTCAGCTCGTTCGTTTTGGAGGAGGTCAATTTTCCAAATTGCCGCATCTCTGTTTTTGGTTGCGGGACTGAGTTATGCCTTCTGGCTCAATCGAACTGGTTCTGCCGGGATAGAAACCCTATCCGAAATAAGTCCCGTACTGGTCGCTGATTTTGAGGAAATAGAAAATAAAGAAGGTCAGCCAAAAACAATCACCCTGCATGATGGCAGTACCGTCACGCTTTACAAAAAAAGCAAACTACGTTATCCCAAGAAATTCATGGCCGATCAGCGGGCGGTTTATTTGACTGGGCAAGCATTTTTCGATATTACAAAAAATCCCAAGCAACCGTTCTGGGTACATACCGACCGTATCTCGACGCAGGTCTTCGGCACGTCGTTTATGGTCACGACCCAAGGCGAGAACGCCAAAGTGGAGGTACGTTCAGGACGGGTTTCGGTTTATACACGGAAGGACATCGGCACGGCGCGGCGCCTGCAGCAAAATGAAGCAATGGGGGTAGTGCTAACGGCCAATCAACAAGCCTCTTTTGTCAACAAAGAAGAGCGTTTAGTAAAGTCCGTTGTACCTCAACCTATAGTCCTGCAGAAAATCGAAAGTCACGCCTACGAATTTGACGAAGCTCCCATTTCAAGCGTGTTCGATCAACTGGAACGGACCTATGGCCTACCCGTCATTTACGATGCAACGACTGTAAAGAACTGCTACATTACAGCCAATCTAACCGACGAATCACTCTTTGACAAGCTAAATCTTATTGCCCGAATCTCACATTCCAACTACGAAATAGTCGATGGACAAATCATCATCCACAGCAAAGGATGTGATAATTAACAGATGTATTTTGCCGGGATAGGCGACTGCCGCCTTTTTTTATAAAAATAATCATAATCTTAGCAGTATCTGGCCTTCCTTCCTGCCATCTATGAGTAAATTAATCTTATACTCATGGATAAAAAATTTACCAAGTTTTCACCTTTTGCCCGAATCATGAAACTATCGGCCATCCAATTTCTGATTGCTGGCTTTTTCATGACTACTACCTGGGCACACGTCGCCAACGGACAGGAAATCCTCGACCAGAGAATCCACGTAAAAGCAAACAGCACTAGTTTGAAAAGTGCGCTCAATTATCTGGAACGCAATAGTAACGTTCGCTTTATCTACAACCCTCGGGAAATTGGGGTCGATCAGCGGGTGACCCTGGTGGGAAAATCAGCAACGTTAAAAGAGTTCCTCAACGAACTACTCAGCCCGCTACAAATTCGATACGAGGTTTCGGGCAAGCAAATCGCGCTGTTCAAAAAATTGGCTACAAGTACCAATGCGTCCGATGAAGCCAGCAGCAGTACCCTTAC
>NZ_JBGSXF010000303.1:0-4218 GCF_041751555.1 Persicitalea sp.
TTCACCAGAGAAAGATAAGTTTGGGTAGTTTTATACCCCTTGGAAGCACCCGTTTATAAACTAGGTTGGGCACGGCCACGTCATTGACCACGGAGAAATCGTGTAACGTCAAGACGCCCGGTCAATAGATCGGGCGTCAATGGGTGAAGGTGTTTTACTTATTGATTCTCTGAAATGAAGTATCGAAACTACCCGTCACTTTGATATCCTCTACCTTAGGTAGCCGGGGGTCGTTGGATTTGAGGATAGCATCGAATGTTCCTCGAACGCGGTCGGTACCATAATACTCAAACTGAATCTGTCCCGCGTTGAAATCTACCCAACCCGTCGAACTGGCGTCAGGCCTGAGCGAACCGGAAACGGCCTCATCGGGAAGCGAAGTCCCGGGATAGACCAGGTACAACTTATCCCGAACCCCCTCGCGGTTATAGTTCCAAACGTTGAAAACAAACCTGCTCCAACGATTATCAGGCGCAACCAATTCGATAGACAATACAGTTTCTTTTTTCACAGCGTAATAGATGACACCTGCTTTGGCCTCTCCGCTTACGTTAAAGCTGAGTCCTCCGGTAGCATTAGCAGTAAATGTGCCGTCGCCGGGTATAACGTCCGGCTCAGGGTCTCGGCCGCAGGAAAGCGACAGCAGCGTTAAACTAAGGCAGATTAGTGAGAGCGTTCTCAGAAGCATAAGGTAGTGATCTAGTAGAAGCCCCGGCGGCTTGCGGCACAATTGTGAAGCAAACACCGTCCGAAAGTAATTCAATGTACTGCTTTTCGGAAGTCATATCAAAATAATTGTGCGAACGGTGATTAGAATTTTGATCTCCTCAAATTATCTGTTGGAATTGGTCGCGTTGCAAATGCGAGGAAAGACGACTGGGCGGCAGTCCTTCACGCTCAGAAATCACAATCAATAAAAATGCATTACGGTATAATTCTGCTTGAGTACCTAATACTTCCTCAATAAATCCAGAAGCTTGCGATCCAGCTTGTGTCCGTGCCAGTCCTCATAGGCCACGTCTTCCCGTCCCGAATCCAGTATGCCAAAACTACCCCTGAATTCCCACAAAGCGTAGCCGATTCCGTTGCTTTTCAACACATCCAGCAAATCCTCAAACCAGGCCAAAAACACCGCGTGGGGCGTTTTATTGAAACAGCCGCATTCCCCGCAGTGGACGCCTACTCCCTGTTTGGTCAGCGCGATCCAGGGTTCGTACTGCGCTTCCAGCATGGCGCGGCTCAGGTACTTGTCTCCTACCTGCCCGGGCCACTTTGGTTCGGGCAAATTGTCCGTATCCTTAAATACCCAGGGTGCTTTGTAATGGGAGATAATACCCGGATTATAGCCCCGGCAACTTTGGGCAATGTTCAGGTCCGTGATTTCGGGAATGATAGTGCTGCCTACATTATTTCCATCCGCGATCACAAAATGATCGGGGTTATGCGTCCGGATAGCCCGGGAGGCTTCCAGAGCCATTTTTCGGTAGAGTTCGCCCGGAATCGGCCCGCGTCTGGAATGCTGATCGTTCATGTCCTCGCGGGTGCAGGGTTCATTCAGCAGGTCGAAACTTATCTTTTTGGATGATGTTTGGGCAAAGCGCTTTGCCCAGAAAGACCAGTGGTACACAAAATCTTCCATCGCCTGCGCGTCCTGCCAAAGATTGTAGGGCTCTATAAAACCCGCATTGACGCAAAAACCCGGCGCCCGGTGCAGATTCAGGCTCACGTGCAGTCCGTGCTTATGAGCCAGGTACGCCAGCTGCTCGATGCGGTCAGTGGCCTGGGTGTCGATGGCCCGGACCTCGGGTATCCTGATGGGTCTGCTCCGGTCGAATTGTACGTAGGAGGGATAGGCCATGGGGAGCCTGATAAAATCAAAGCCCCAATCGGCAATCCATTGGAGGTGTTCTTCGGTGGTAGCGGGACGCCCCTTTGCAGGATCAGGGGAGAAAAAATCCAGCAGATTGAAACCCTTCCAGCGCGGCATCGGATTTTTGAGCGGCTGTGCCATAGCGGAAGACAGCAAACTGGAAGTAGCAATAAGGCCGGCACTGAGCGAAGCCGATTGTAGCAAAAAATCGCGACGGGTCGGGTTGGTCATCGGGGCAGTTTTCAAAAAAAGTACGGTATCAGAAGGCCATTCTCTCGCCCAATCTACTACGAATTGTTGGGTAAAACCGATCAGAGATTTATCGGGGTTCGGGGGAGGCACCCCATCGGGACTAGTCCAATCAATAGTGGGTGTGGTTCACAACCGTATTCTTCAAATACAGCTAGTCCTTTTTACGATCTTCGCTAGTATACCTGGCCGTGGCACTGCCGTATACCCGCAACATACCGTTGCTTGAGGCTAGCTAACCCATCGTATTTGCTGAAATTTCAGATTTCACAGCTTGAAACATAGGCATGTCCGATATCTGAAGGGTCAGCGTTCTCGTGGCTTCCTTGTTCTGTTTCAAACTAGTTTACGACCTATTCTGTTGATTGTCAGTTCCGAGGGAAACGTGAATCTGTTGTTAGTTCTTAAAATCGCGTTGCAAACGTTAGGAGATTCAACAGCAGCGGCTGACCGTGCCAGCGGGCGACTGTCCCGATCGCACGGTCAGGATTAGCAGGGGTAATCGCAGAAAATTGGGCGACGCAATGGTCCAACGCCAGCGGGCTAAAACAAATAAGGTAGGGTTAGGTACGGGCTCAAATAAATGGGCGGAATCATAAAAATACTAGCTAAGGTTAGCTATTTCTATGGTGCTTCACCTTGAAGTTGTCGGGCATACTCTTTACCAGGAAAATGCCCATGGCAGGTTTTAATATAGGACCTAGGGCTCACTCTCCTCAGTCAGGGTATACACATACGGGCAGGAATTGGTCTCAGCACTGCCCGAAGTGATGTAAGGTGTGTGATCAGTGAAAGTCAGGCTACATGGCTCGCAAATCTTCTCCATCTTGCGGCCTTTTGCCAATTCATCCACAAGCTTGTCCAGGTACCTTACTTGCTGAGTTAAGGCGTTTTCTATTTCCTCCACCCGGTAGCCACAAATTACGCCCGTGATAAGGCGGGCATTGGGGTGTAAGGCAGCTTTCTGAAAGAATTTTTCAAGGGTCGCCTTCTCTTCTATGATTTCTTGCAGGGTATTTTCGTCATAACCGGTCAGCCACTCAATTACCTGATGCAGTTCTTCCTTCGATCTGCCCTTTTTCTCGACTTTTGCCAGATAATGCGGGTACACCGACCCAAACGTCATTCTTGCAATACGCTCGTCCTGATTTTTTGCATTGTTCATAGCTATGTATTGTGCTTTACAGAGTCAATTTACAAACTTTCCGATCATCACTAACTTTTCAGGTAGATTTGTTGAGTAGGCCATCGGGCAACCCTCCTGACCCCAAAACAGGCGCGGCCAGGGTTAGCGTGTGGTCCAAAAAGTAGCTTGTATAGCAGGCAAAAAAAACACCCACAGCCGGACTACCATTCAGGAATATGAAAAAAGCCCTCATTCTGGCATCGGCATATACAGCAGCCATGCTTATCATCTATTTTTTGCTCAATACTTTTCTGGATGGAAGTGTCTGGAGCGGGATGGTCGTGAGTAAATCTGCCTTGACCACTGAGTATTGCGAGTACAACAATGTCCAGCGATTTTTTCATCAAAACATCAATACCTATTCCAACCTGGCGTACTTCTTCGTTGGTGTTTTTATCTGCGCACTGGCCTGGCAGGATAATAAAAACCAATCGAGCACAGATCTGAACTGGTTACAAAAATTTCCGCTACTGTCGTTTCTGATGGGGGGTAGTTTTATTTATTTGAGTATCGGTTCTGCGTTTTTTCACGCATCCCTGACCTGGATGGGGCAAAGTGTCGATATGAATGGGACGTACAGCATCAGTATCTCGTTGTTGTTCATTGCGGTATATCATGTTTTTCATAAAATCAATTGGTCTGAAACTCTAAAAAAAACTACCATTGTCACAGCTTTGCTGGTCATCCTATCGTTTTATGAAATTCATCTGCTGGTTTCGAGTGGTGTTTTGTTGCCTGTTTGATTCTTTTAATCTGGGTTTTCAGCGCCATTAATTATTTCCAATTTCGAAAAGAGCGCTCCATCGTTTAGGCACTTCTCGGACTTATCCTAATCATTGTTGCAATGCAGCTTAGGGAATTGGATGTAAAAAAAGTTGACTGTGATCCTCATTCGATCTTTCAGGGGCATTCA
>NZ_JBGSXF010000304.1:0-5646 GCF_041751555.1 Persicitalea sp.
TCCTTTTATCCATCCTCATTTCCTCATTCAAAACCTTGACCCCACCCATTTACCTCGACTACAACGCTACCACACCCGTTGACCAGCGAGTGCTGAAAGAGATGATGACCTGGTTCACGGAGCGGTTCGGCAATGCCGCCAGCCGTACGCATCTCTACGGTTGGGAAGCCGCCGAGGCCGTAGCCGATGCCTGGCAGCAGGTAGCCAAATTGATTGGCGCGACGGAGAAAGAAATCATATTTACCAGCGGGGCTACTGAATCAAATAACTTAGCTCTGAAAGGTGCTTACGAAGCTGCCGGAGCCGAACGTCGTCACATCGTCACCGTAGTTACCGAGCACAAGGCCGTGCTGGACGCCTGTCAGCACCTCGAAGCCCTTGGGGCCGAAGTGACCTACCTGACGCCTGCTCCCGACGGCCTCATCTATCTCCAGCAAATAGAAAATGCCCTGCGGCCTGACACGTTGCTGGTGTCGGTGATGTACGCCAATAACGAAATCGGTGTCATCCAGCCAATTGCCGACATTGGGGCCCTTTGCCGGGCGCACGGCGTACTGTTTCATACCGACGCCACACAGGCGGCGGGCAAAATCACTATTGGCGTAGAATATGACTGCGTGGATCTGCTAAGCCTGTCGGCGCACAAATTGTACGGTCCGAAAGGAATCGGAGCGCTGTACGTGCGTAAGGGTACCCACCTTATTGCTCAGTTGGATGGCGGCCGTCACGAGCGGGGGTTGCGGTCGGGGACGCTGAATGTGCCGGGTATCGTGGGCCTGGGTAAGGCTTGCCATTTGGCGGCGGCCGCTATGCTCTCGGAGCGCGAAATGCTGAGAACGTTGCGCGACAAACTGGAAAACGAAATAGTAGAAACGGTACCGGACACGCACGTCAATGGCAACCGGGAAAGGCGGCTGCCGCAGACGACCAACATTTCCTTCGGGGGCGTGGATGGCGAAGCGCTGCTGATGGCCCTGAACCGAATCGCAGTAGCCAATGGCTCTGCCTGTACTTCGGCTTTGGTGGAGCCCTCCTATGTGTTAAAGGCCCTGGGCGTCCCCGACGATTTGGCCCACGCCTCGGTGCGCTTCAGTCTGGGACGCTTCACAAAGGACGAAGAAATCGCGGAGGCCGTGCAGCACGTTCAGGAAGTAGTGGCGCGACTGCGGGAAACTACCTTAAATTGAGTTTTTCTTGAAAAACTACCCCACCGTATTTACCAGCGTTCCGATCGGCTCGATGGTAATGTAGATTTTATCGCCCGATTTTAATGTGAATTCTGAAGGCGGAATGATGCCCGTCCCTGTCATGAGATACACACCCGTGGGAAAAGCCATTTCGCGGAATAGGAAGCCGAGCAATTCATCGGGTTTTCGCTTCATTTGGGAAAGCAGCACGGTGTTCCCGAAAACCTCCTCACCTTTGCGGATGATGGCGATGCTAATTTCGGTTTCAGGGGAAAGGGGCTCGGCGGTAACGTAAAGGCAAGGGCCAAGAGCCGCGCTGCCGTCGTACGATTTTGCCTGCGGTAGATACAGCGGGTTTTCTCCCTCGATGCTGCGCGAACTCATGTCGTTGCCGATGGTGTAGCCCACGAGTTTTCCGGAGGAAGTGGCGAAAAGCGTCAGTTCGGGTTCGGGAACGTCCCAGCCGGAATCTTTACGGATGCGTACTTCTCCCGAGCCGCCTACGACTCGCCAGGCGTTGGACTTGAAAAAGAGTTCAGGCCGCTCGGCGGAATAGACGCGGTCATAAAAACTACCGCCACCTGCTTTTTCCGACTCCTCCATGCGGGCCTCGCGGCTGCGGAAGTAAGTTACGCCCGACGCCCATACTTCCTGTGTGCCAATAGGCGCCACTACTTCGGGCATGGGTGAGCCGTCGTTAAAGGGTAGTAACAACAAACTTTCGGTTTGGGTGATGAGCCAGTCGTGCAGTTCGTCGCGGTTCACGACGGTGTCCCAATCGCTTTCGTGAAGGCGGTAGTACTGGTTTTCTTTTTCCAGTAAGATACCGTGGAGAGTTCGGTAGAGTTTCATGGTTATCTATTATCTTGCTTTTACAATTTCGGTAAAGTCGCGGGACTTGAGAGATGCCCCCCCTACGAGTCCACCGTCCACGTCGGGGTTGGCGAAAAGCTCGGCGGCATTGGCGGCACCAACGCTGCCACCATAGAGAATGCTGATCTCGTCGGCTACTTCTTTGCCGTATTTTTCGGCCAAGTGGGCGCGGAGAGCGGCGTGCATTTCCTGGGCTTGTTCGGCGCTGGCAGTCAGGCCGGTGCCGATGGCCCAGATGGGTTCGTAAGCGATAACTACGGAAGTCAGTTGCTCGGCACTAAGGTGAAAAAGGCTTTCAGTAATTTGATTTTTTACAAAACCGATGTAGTCCTCATTCTGTCGCTGATCCAGCGACTCTCCGCAGCAGAAAATCGGCGTCAGACCATTTTCCAAAGCAATGTTCACCTTCTCGGCCAACTGCGCGTTGGTTTCGCTGAAGTACTGGCGTCGCTCACTGTGGCCGATGATGACATTTGGGATATCAATGGCTTTCAGCATTGGTGCCGAAATCTCGCCCGTATAGGCACCCGACGTTTTTTCGTGGCAATTCTGCGCGCCCAGCGAAATCCTGTTTACGCCTTCGATGTGTTTTTTCAAAGTCGTTAGGTACAGAGCGGGTACACAGAGAATGACCTCTACCTCGCCCGAAACTTCATCTTTGATCATATTTACAACCTCTGAGGTCAGCGCGACGGCCTCATCGAGCGTCTTATTCATTTTCCAGTTACCGGCTACTATCTTCTTACGCATGTTTTGGCGGGGAATTTGTGGTTTTAGGGTTGATTGAAGTTCAAATCTAGCATTTTTTCACCCAAACATCGGAAATACAGCTTAGCGAGAACATTATTAATAGTATTTTGACACTAAATAAGTTTAATTTGTGTTTAATCAAGACCAAATTCCGTAACCTTGTTAACTGTAACGGATTGAGGAGATTATGAGAAAAAAGGAGTACTATATCGTCGTTTTGCTGGGACTACTGTTGGGTAGTTCAGGCGGCGTGTTCGCTCAAAAGACGGAAGTATGGGAACCTGCTGATAAATTCGGCTTTTTTCTGGAAGGCAAGCGAAAGGTAACGCGCGTACCCTTTCAATTTCACTCCAATCTTATTATAGTTCCCGTCCAGATCAACGATTCCGACACACTACGGTTTATTCTGGACACGGGCGTAAGTACCACGCTCATCACCGACCCAAAAGCCATTAGCCAGCAAAATTTAGAACTCACACGCCCCGTGGTTCTCAGTGGAGCGGGGGAGGGACAGTCTGTTTCAGCCCACGTGGCGCTTGATAATTCATTGTCGATGCTGCGCATGAAGGCCAACCATCAAAATCTGCTGATTCTGGACGAGGACTTCCTGCACTTGTCGGAGTACGTGGGCGTTCCGGTTCACGGCATTTTTGGCTACGAGATTTTCAACAACTTCGTCGTCACCATCGACTTCAACCGTAAGGAGTTAATCCTGGAAAAACCTGACCGATACAAATACCGCAAGCGGAAAGGCGAGAAGTACCCTATTTCCATCGAAGACACCAAGCCCTTCACCGACGCCGTGGCGCTCTTTGCCGATGGCCGCGAACATCCCATCCGCGTCATCATCGACACTGGGGCAGGACACGCACTTTTTCTCGACAAAACAGACGATAACACCATTCCGTTACCCGAAAAGGTGATCCGCACCCAACTGGGTCGGGGACTCAACGGCGTTATCAACGGTAGTTTGGGGCGTATCGAACGTATCAAGTTCGGCCGCTTCGAGCTGGAGAATATCGTGGCGTCTTTTCCCGACAGCACTTCCTTCGGAGTCAAACTACCCGATCGTCAGGAACGGCAGGGCAATGTGGGTTGCGAGCTGCTGCGCCGCTTCAAGATTACGATGAATTACCAGGGCCGCTACATGGTATTGAAACCTGTCAAGCGCAAGATGCGCGAGTCGTTCGAACACGACATGAGTGGTCTGGAAGTGATGGCGACGGGTGCCAAGCTACACGACTACTTTGTGCGGGCGGTGGCAAAAGAATCCCCCGCGCACCGCGCCGGGCTAGCCGAAGGTGACCAGATTATGTTTGTCAATGATCGTGCGGCGGCGGACATCAGCATCAGCGAAATTTACAAAATGCTCCAGAAAGGCGACGGTCGCGAGGTAGAGCTCCTAATCAAGCGCGAGGGCAGGATTTTCTTCGCCCGTTTTTTACTGCACCGCATGATTTGACCGGGGCTTCTCCAGCCTGATTCTGGGAAGCCTAACCACCATTTCGGATTTCTATACTTGTATATAGATCATATACTTGTAATATTGCGCCTTGCCTTAGCCCCGAACGATGGAAACCGCGCATTACCAAAAACTCTACGCCCTGCTGAAAAGCCAAATTCAGGTGGGGAACTACAAAGAGGGAGACTTGCTTCCTTCGGAAAATGAACTGAGCGCCAGGCACAAAATTGCCCGCATGACGGTTCGCCGGGCTTTGCAGGAATTGGTGAGTGAGGGCTATATTCGAAAAGTAAAAGGCAAGGGCAGCATCGTGAGCGCCACACGGCAGTCGCTGGGACTGCTGTCATTCAAGGGGTTTTCGGAGGTAGTTGGGGTCGAGCACGAAGCCCGAACCGTCATGCTGCGCGAACCAGAGGCCATTGCCTGGCCGGAAGGCTTTTTCTACAAACTGGAAAAGAAGGAGCAAAAGGCGGGCTGCATCACCTTCGAGCGCATTCGTTACGTGGATCAGGATCCGGTGTTGCTGGAATGCAGCTATCTGCCTAACTTGCAGCTCGACGATTTTTGCCAGAGGCCACTGCTCGGCGGCTCGCTTTTCAAGACTCTCAGCGTCCGCCACCAAATCGACATTCAGAGCTTCGAACAGGATATCCGAGCCGTGCTGGCCGACGAAGGTACGGCACGTCATTTCGAGATAAAACCCATGACCCCACTCGTTCAGATCTACCGCCGCTACCACACCAGCGTTCCGGATTTTCATGTGTATAGTCTCACGTTTTGTAATACGGAGAAATATACGATCAGTAATTATCAATGAAAATCAATTTTGAATAAGAGATTTAGTGAATGAGTGAATAGAAAGTTAGCTGGCGAAAGCAATATTCACTCATTCACTAAATCTCTCATTCACTAATTAAAGCCCAAACGCTACCCTGCATGAACCTAGTCCTCCAACTCGCTAAGATGATCGATCACTCGTTGCTGCACCCGACGATGACCGACGATGATTTGAAAAAAGGCTGCGCCATTGCCCGGCAATACGACGTCGCCTCGGTGTGCATCAAGCCTTACGCCATCGCTCAGGCCGTGGAATGGCTGCGCGGCTCCGATGTGCTGGTGGGAACCGTCATCGGTTTTCCGCACGGGAACAGCGCCACGGGCATCAAAGTCGCCGAAACGATTCAGGCTTGCCGCGACGGGGCCGTCGAGATCGATATGGTCGTCAATATCGGGAAAGTGCTGGGCGGTGATTGGGACTATGTCCGCGATGAGATCAAGGCCGTGACCGAAGCCACCCACGCCGAAGGCGCGATCGTGAAAGTGATATTTGAAAACGACTATCTACCCGACGACGCTTCCAAAATTCGCCTCTGT
>NZ_JBGSXF010000305.1:0-17758 GCF_041751555.1 Persicitalea sp.
AACGTCAGTGACTTCTTCAGAACGGGATTGATCTCAAACACTTCGCTCAATATTTCGGGTGGAGGAGAAAAGGTGAGCTACAACCTCTCGGCGGGTTATAACGATGAGAAGGGCTATATTCCCGGTAACGGCCTGAAAAGGCTCAACCTGGGGCTGGGCATGAACGCGCAGTTAAGCAAGAAGCTCTCGGTCGTGACTTCGTTCAACTTCGCAAACACCGATCAGTTTTCACCTCCTTTGAGCGGCGGAACGGGTAACAATGCCCTCGACTTTCCCTCGATTCTGGCCAACGTGATGTACACGCCTCGCCAGGTGAACCTGATGGGCTGGCCTTACGAAAATCCCGTCACGGGTGGGTCGGTTTATTTCCGCTCGGGCAACGACATCCCCAACCCGCGCTGGATGCTGGATAACTACAAAACCACGGGTGTGGTCAACCGCCTGTTCACGGCCACGACCTTCAACTACCAGATTTCGCCCGATTTTAATCTGATCTACAAGGTTGGTCTGGATACTTACACTGAGAATCAGCGCTATGAGTTCAACAAGGGAGGTACCATCCTGCCCAACGGATTCATGACGACTGTCGACATCCAAAACCGGATTTGGGATAACAGTTTAATTCTTTCCTATACCAAAAATCTTTCCGATAAACTGGTGCTTTCGGGGCGTTTAGGAGGAAATATGCGTAACGACTTGACTAACGTCGGCGTAGTAACGAGCAATAACCAACTGGCTCGGAATCTGTTCCGTCACAGTAATTTTATCGATAATGTAGCCTCTGATAACGAAGTGGAGCAAACCCGCATGGGTATCTTCGGGGAGATTACCGCTGACTACGACAACTACCTGTTTTTGAATATCGCAGGGCGTAATGACTGGACTTCGACCGTGGAGGTGGAAAACCGCCGCATCCTGTACCCATCGGTGAGCCTTTCGTTCGTACCCACCACGGCTTTCAAAGGCCTGGAGTCTAACTTCATGAATTATTTGAAAGTAAGGGCGGGCTACGGTACCTCGGCTGGTTTCCCTGATCCGTACAGTACTCGTAACGTTTTGGGACAAAGTGCCCGCGCGTTCCTTAACTCGTCCGGTGCTACCATCCAGACCCAATCCGTCGACAACTTTCTGGGCAACCCCAACCTGAAGCCCGAGCTACAGACTGAGTTCGAGCTTGGCGTAGAAGGCCGCATCCTGAACAACAATGTGAACTTCGACGTAACGGTGTTCCGCCGCGACACGCGCGACCTGATTACCCGCGCCCCTCTGGACGCCTCCACAGGCTACACGCTGACGACCATCAACCTGGGTAAGATCAGAAATGAGGGTCTCGAAATTAGCTTGGGCGGTACCCCGGTGAAAATCGGAAGCTTCGCCTGGACAGTCAATGGCGTTTACTCGCGCATCGTGCCCACGACCCTGGATTTGGGCGGACAATTGGAGGAAGTACAGATCGGTGGCGGATTCACCAACCTCGGTAACTTCGCGGTGGTCGGCGAGCCTTTCAACGTCATCAAAGGAACGGGTTACCGTCGCAACGAGCAGGGCCAGCTCCTGGTCGATGGTGGTGGCTATCTCCTGACCACTACGGCTCCCATCATTTTGGGTGACCCCAACCCTGCTTTCACGGCTAGTTTGATCAACGGCTTCACCTGGAAAGGGCTTTCGCTCGATGTCATGCTCTCATACCGTCAGGGTGGCGCCATGTACTCCTCTACGGCAGGTGCCTTATTGGGTCGCGGCCTGACGTACGACACTGGTCTGGCCAACGGCTACGACCGTGCGCAGACCTACACCTTTCCCGGTGTGAAACTGTCCGACGGGCAACCCAACGACGTGCAGGTCACGGCTTCGGACGTTGGATTCAACAATACGTACTTCTTCGGCGATGAAGGCCGCGTGTTCGATGGCACCACGCTTCGTCTTCAGGAGGTTTCGCTGAGCTACCAACTGCCCAGGGTTGTGGTAAGCAAGCTCAAACTGAAAGGAGCCTCTCTTACTTTCTCGGGTAACAACCTGTGGTATCGCGCCTTCAACTTCCCTCCCGGCCTCAACTTCGACACCGACAACCTGGGCCTTGGCGTAGGAAACAACTACGGGTTTGAGTAACTGACCGGCCCAAGCGCCAAGCGCTACGGTGTTACCCTAAAAGTGACTCTTTAATCGACAGCGTAGCCTTGTGTGTGCAATGGCTACCCTTCATTTGATTCAAAAAAATTTTCATTATGATACGAAAAATTAAACTGTCACTTCTGACGCTTGTGGCGCTGATCGTGACCTCTTGCTCGCTGGATCTGCTGGACAATCCCAATGCGGTGACGGCCCGAAACACGGACATTAATTATCTGCTGAATCAGATTCAGCTTAGTTATGCCACGCATTTCAACCAAATGAGTGATCCCGGCATGCGCCTCACTCGAATGTTGAATTCTGGATCGGCCATTTACGATAACGCCGTGTCGCCGATCAGCTGGGACGGGGCCTGGAACACCGCCTACGCGGGTATAATGACGGACGTGAAAACGCTGATTCCCCTGGCCGAAGCGCAAAACCTGTCTGTCCACGTCGGAATAGCGCGTACGCTCCGGGCATCAGTTTTAATAAACCTAGTGGACGCCTTTGGCGACGTCCCCTATTCGGAGGCCATTGATTTGGCCAATTTCAATCCTAAGGTTGACGGTGGGGCATCGGTTTATGCCGCTGCCCTGGCCGAACTGGACGGTGCGATCACCAACTTTGCGGCGACCGCCGCTGCGTTGCCCGCCGAAGACATGTACTACGGGGGCAGTGCCGCCAACTGGACGCGCTACGCCAATACCTTGAAATTGAAGATGGCTTTGAATCGTCGCCTGATTGATAAGGCCGGAGCTACTTCGGCCATCAACGCCCTGATTGCCGGAGGAAATCTGATTTCGACGCAGGCCCAGAACTTCCGTTTTCGCTTTGGCTCCAACCTGAACAACCCTGATACCCGCCACCCGCGTTACGCCGGACAATATAGCCCCATCGGCGGAGGAGACTACCAGTCGAACTCTTACATGGGAACGCTCTATAACGCCAAAGGCTTTCCCGATCCCCGGATTCGGTACTACTTCTACCGCCCGGTGATCGTCAACTCCACCAACGTCAACGAAATTCGCTGCATCACCAACCAGAAGCCCGCTCACTACAAGGAGTCTGATACCTTCTGCTATCCTACTACCGTCGGGTACTGGGGCCGTGACCACCTGAGCAACGAAGGTATTCCCCCCGACGGCCTGGTGCGCACAGCTTGGGGCGTGTATCCCGCCGGCGGTTTGTACGACAACAACGCAGCCCGCCCTATCGGCCTTGGCGCTGGCGCGGGTGGGGCTGGTATTCATCCTATCATGATGGCTTCGTTCGTGGACTTTATGCTGGCCGAGTCGGCACTTACGCTGGGAACCACCGGTACGCCCCGGGCTTACCTAAAGGCAGGAATCGAGAAGTCGATGGCCGACGTGCGGTCACTTGCCCTGAGTACCAACGAAGCCGGAAAGATCAACGCCTTCGAAACCGCTCAAGGGATCGTTTGGGCCGCCGAGGTGACCAAGTACGTCAATAAAGTACTGGCCGATTACGATGCCGCCACTACCGACGACGCCCGGTTGAACATCATTGGGACTGAGTATTGGATCGCGCTGTTCGGCAACGGCATCGAATCGTACAACCTGTACCGCCGCACGGGCAAGCCTGCCAACCAACAGCCTGCTTTGGAAGCCAACCCGGGACCTTTCGCCCGTTCCCTCTATTACCCCACGTCGTTCGTGACACGCAATATCAACGCCGTTCAAAAGGCTAATGCAGCTTTACCAGTCTTTTGGGATAATAACCCGACTGGGTTCTTGAAATGAAACGCTGAGTTCGTATTCCGTACTCATATCGACAGAAATATTCAGAATATCTAAAACAATCATAATAGATGAAATACTTAAAGATTTTCTCACTACTCGGCCTGCTTGGGCTGGGAGCCATTGGGTGTAAATCGCCTTTGGCCAACGAACGGCTCAATGAACTCGAATTCGTGCAAGGAGGCTATATGCGCATCTTTTCGCCGTTTCCGGTATTGGCGGCTACGTTCAGCGTCAGCAAAGCTAATCTGGCAGGAACGAAACTTGAATTGGTGCACGAGGCGGTGACCGATAATGGGGGCGCAAACTTCGCCTCTTACGAGCTGGTGATTCGGTTCGTGGACAACACACCGGCCAACGGTAGTAATCCGGTAGCGGATCGGCCACTGCGTACGATTGCCGCCTCCACATTTACCAAAAATGCCACCACTGGCTACCCTCAGGCCACCATGACGATCACCGGACAAGAGGCACTTGCCGCCTCCGGGCTGACTGCCGATAAAATCTCGGCCGGCGACCGCTTCGAGGTTCGCGGTACGATGGTGCTGACCGATGGCAGGCGTTACAACGCCAGCAACACCGGTGCAAACATTACGGGTGGTGCTTTTTATAGCTCTCCCTTCTTCTACCGGATGAACGTAGTTCAATAAGTAGTTGAGAAAAAAAGAAGCGGCAGAGATGAATCGTTCATCTCTGCCGCTTCTTTTTTTGTTTCTGCTACTGTGAGTAGGGTTTGCTTCAACGGGAATCCGTTTGGACCCCTCCCATTGAGCCCTATTCCTTACGCTTTACAGAAACAAACACCGCCCCTATAACTAACGCCACCAACAAAATGGAACTAATCAGGTCGATGGTGTGCCCGGTGCTGACTGAGACGGGATCGAATCTGAAGGTGATGGTGTGCTTGCCCGGCGGGACGCGTAAGGCACGCAGGACGTAATCGGCGCGGAGCAAGGGCGCGGACTGACCGTCGATCGTGACCTTCCAGTCATTACGCACGTTGTAATATATTTCCGAAAAGACGGCCAACTGCTCGCTCTTCGCGGTACTTTCATAGACCAGCTCATTGGGTTTGTAGCTGGTTAGCTTGATTGTGTTGGCGCTATCGGACTGAATGGACAGGCCTTGTAAAGTTTCGGCAAAGCGTTTATCCACAACCGCAGAACGGCGCGGCTGAATCGAATCCAGAGCTTTCATTTCGGCGTCGGCGTCGGGGACAATCTTATAATCGTCCACAAACCAGGCGTGGCCCAACGCATCGGGGTTGGGCTGCACGGCGGGATTGCCCTGCTGATCGCGGGTGAGGATGTACTTGGTGTTGAGCATGTTAAGAATGCCGGGATTCGGATTCGCCTTAGCGATCTGCCGTTCGATGAGTTCCTGGTAGCGACGTAGTTTGGCTCCGTGGTAGCCGCCGATGGATTTATGAAAATACGATGCTTCGGCGTTGTTAAAGGTATTCCGGAGCACGTCAAGTACCCGATAGTTGGGGTCAGGATCTTGCAGAATCTGTTGATCGGCGGGTGAGGGCGAAAACTGAGCCTGCGCGGCCTGCTTACTCACGAAGTCGTCGTTGTTGAGGTAGCGTTTGCTTATGCCGAACATATCGCCGATCACCAACAACAGCAAGGCGGGGTATAGCACAGCGGCTTTGATTTTCTCCTTCATCCAAAGCCAAATCAGTCCGGCGGCCAACAGAATCAGAAAAGCCGAGCGTAGCGCATCGCCACGCATCATGCCGACGCGGTCCTGCACGATCGCGCTCATGATCTCCTGCGCAAAAGCTGGATTCTGGCTACTTTGCGACAGACTCTCGACAAATTGCGGGTCGCTCTCGCCCCGGAAACTAAAAAAAAGTGTTGGCACGAGAGCCAAAATCAAGCAAAGACCTGCCGTGAGTCCCAAACTAATCAGAAAGGGCCGGGAGATTTCGGGAAAGCTGTACTTGCGTCGCACGATATCGCGCAAGGCAGCTACTGCCAGCACGATAATCAGTAAATGCGCCAGCGAAAGTACCATCGTGACCGCCCGAAATTTATTGAACATCGGGAAGTAGTCGAAAAAGAGGTAGTTGAGTCCGGCGAAGTTCTTACCCCATGCCCACACGATATAGAGCAACGTGACGCCCGCTACCCACCACTTCAAAGGGCCCTTGACAATGAATAAACCTAAAATAAAAAGAAAGAAAATGATAGCCCCTGCATAGGCCGGGCCTCCCGTACTATACTGATTGCCCCAATAAAGTGGCAGTGCCTGCACAAAATTGGCAGCGTTGGCTGCATCCACGCCCCGGCTGGTAAGTATTTTATAAGTTTCGGATTTGTTGTCGAGTGACCCCTGCGAAGGGCCACCGTATAAATTTGGAATAAGTAGCGTGAACGTTTCGACAATACCGTAGCTGTACTGAAACGCATATTCCTTATCCAAGCCGTCCTGATCCGGTTGGCTAGCTGCGGTCGAAGCGGCATCGGCCATTGGGCTAAGTTCTGATTTTCCCCGGATAGTTTCCTTCGTGTAATCGTAGGCACTCCACAGACGTGTCGTATGCGTACCCAGCGCGATCAGCCCCGCCAAACCCAGTCCAGCTAATACCAATAGCAGTTGTGGGATACGCTTTGCTTTGAGATAATTCAGGCTTTCGAGGACGACGAGAGCAATGACGCCAATACCTAGGTAGTAAGTAATTTGTATGTGGTTGGCGTAAAGCTCAAGCCCAAAAAAAAGCGCCGTTACAGCCGAGCCAACCAGCCAATTTTTGCGAAAAGCCAGCAACACACCCGCAATAACGCCTGGCGCGTAGGCCAGAGCCAGGATTTTGGATACGTGCCCGGCTTCCAGGCTCGTGGTGAGGTAGGAGCCAAAGGCGTAGGCAATGGCCCCAAATGCCGCTATCCATAAATTGGCTCCAAGTACCAGAAATAGTAGATAAGCCGAAACCATCGTGATCAGAAAGTAGTTGGCCGGAGCTGGAAGCACGGCATTGGCCCATTGCCCCAACTTTGTCGAAACGCTGGTCGGGAAGTTGCCGGAGATCAGAAAATTGGGCATTCCCCCGAACATGCTATTGGTCCAGGATGACCACTCACCCGTTTTTTTCTCATATTCAAGAACCTCACGAGAGGCTCCACTGGCTTGCACATCGTCGTATTGGTTCAGGCGCTTGCCGTTGAGGACTGGGGAAGAGTAACTCAAAGACAAAATAGCAAAGCCGACAATGACTGCTAGATGCGGCCAAATGCGTTGCCATGTAAAGGCTTTTTTCATGGATTTTAGGATTCTCCCGGCAAATGACCAAATGGTTGCCGGAGTTTATAGGGTACGTTAAATTTTGATTAACTGTCCACAAATATAGAAGGAATGCCGTATGTTTGAACTACTGTCAACGGATCGGTCCTTGAAGTTTTTGATTGAAAAAGGCTGAATTCTTAGGCCATTTGTATAAATTACCCAATAAATTTGCGGTTCTCAGCCGAAAATAAAGAATTTTTTGACTCTCCTCCCACCTATTACAAAAGCAATAACCTGACCAACCTACATGAAAAGAATTGCAGTATTTACCTCCGGCGGAGACGCGCCCGGCATGAACGCCTGCATCCGGGCCGTCGTGCGGGGGGCTGTTTACCACGGAATCGAAGTATTTGGCATTAGAAAAGGATACAGCGGCATGATCGCCGGGGACATGTACGAAATGTCCTCGCACTCAGTTAGTAACATAGTTCAGCGGGGCGGTACGATCCTCAAATCGGCCCGTAGTAAGGAATTTATGACCCCGGAAGGCCGACAGAAAGCGCACAACGCCTTGGTGGAAAACGGCATCGAAGGCCTGGTCGCCATCGGTGGCAATGGTACTTTCACCGGAGCAATGATTTTCGAGCGCGAGTTTGGCATCCCGACCGTGGGAGCGCCCGGCACCATCGACAACGACTTATACGGCACCGACTATACTATCGGCTTCGACACCGCCGTCAACACAGCTTTGGATGCCATCGACCGCATCCGCGACACGGCCAGTTCGCACGACCGCGTGTTTTTTATAGAAGTGATGGGCCGCGACTCGGGCTACATTGC
Source organism: Persicitalea sp. (assembly GCF_041751555.1). Classification (NCBI taxonomy): domain Bacteria; kingdom Pseudomonadati; phylum Bacteroidota; class Cytophagia; order Cytophagales; family Spirosomataceae; genus Persicitalea; species Persicitalea sp. Next base: position 7,938 of record NZ_JBGSXF010000305.1, read on the forward strand.
CATCCAGTCGGGAATCGCGGGTGGGGCCGAGGTGGTGATGGTACCCGAGGTGCTGACCCCCCTCTCAACAGTCGTCGAAACCCTACGCCAGGGTTGGAACCGCTCAAAGTCTTCCTCTATTGTGGTGGTTTCCGAAGGCGAAGAAGAAGGAAATGCTACCGAAATAGCTAATAAAATCAAGGATCAGATCAAGGCGGATGTGGACATCCGCGTGACTACCCTCGGCCACATTCAGCGCGGTGGCTCGCCCTCCGCCCGCGACCGCATTCTCGCCAGCCGCTTAGGACTTGGTGCCCTGGAAGGCTTGATGGCCGGACAAAAGAACGTCATGGCGGGTATTATCAATGATGACCTGGTCTATACGCCCTTCGAAGACACGATTCGCCTGCCTAAGCCCATTAACGAGGATATGCTCAGGATGGTTAAGATATTGAGTATTTAACAATACCCCACCACCCTGTAAGTAATGTACCCGATCCATTCTCGCCAGAGAAGGTGGGCGTAGCCGAAGACCTCTGGGTCGGGGCGGATGAAGTCGCGGAGACGGGGGAGTAGTTCTATGCCGTAGATGTCCGTTGGAAAAGTGTCGACATGTAGCCCGACTTTGGCAAAGCAACCCTCGGCCCGTCGAAGGTGGAAAGAGGAAGTGATAAGCAAATAACGTTCGCCGGGAAATTGCCGCCGCAGTACTTCCGCTGAGTAGAGGGCGTTTTGCCGGGTATTGAGTGATTTGTTTTCCAAGACTACATCTGCTGCCGGAACGCCCCACTTTTTTAATAGGAGGGATGCTTGGTACCCATCGTCGCGCCGGAGCTTTACGGCTTGGGTACCGCCGCCGCTGATCAGGATTTTCTTAATTTTTCCGGCCTTATAGAGTAAGTACGCCTGTAAAATCCGATCGGCGTGGTTGCCCAGGCCAGGGTGGTCGATACGGCTGTCGGCCAGGCGGATGAGGCCACCCGTCAGGACGATGCCTACAGTGTAATCTGACGGCAGGTCGGCGATATTCTTGGGCGGAAACTCCCACCAGCGGAAAGCGTTCGTAATCAAGTAGGTGTTGCAGAGTACGAAGAACGAGAGGATGATGAAAAGGATGGCGCGACGAGAATTGGTTCGATTTTTGGTGAAGTGTGCGTACACCAGCAGAAAAAACATAATCCCTACGGGCATCAGAATAAAATCGATAGTCTTTGACAGAAAGTAAAACATTTGGGTACGCGCGGGGCGATTATGTCGTTTTGAAGGTAAATTTGCCGGAAGTAAAATGAATTGGAAGGATAAAACTATGAAAAAAGGACTAACTATTCGGTTGTGGATAGGTGTATTAGCCGCATTTTTGGGCCAGGAGGCTGTGGCCCAGGGCTACCAAATCGAGGCAACGCTCAAAGGCTTGAAAGACACAACCGCCATCTTGGGACATTATAAATACAACGGCCAGCAATTCATTGCCAAGGACACCGCTCGGTCTGATGCCAGCGGGCGCATGGTGTTCGAAGGAGAAGAAAACTTGCCGGGTGGCCTTTACCTGATCCTACTGCCGGGACAGCAAAAACTGGTTCAATTGGTGTACTCCGGTAAGGAGACAAACTTCTCGTTGCAAACCGACACCAGTAGTATCGTGGAAAGCATGGTGGTGAAAGGCTCAAGAGAGAATCAGCTTTTCTACGAATACCAGCAGGAACTTGGCAATATCATGGAAGGGGTAGCAGCCCTGAATATGGAAAAAAAGCTGAAGACCGACCAGGTGAGTACTGCCTTGGTGAACAAAAAGATAAATGACCAGCAGCAGAAGTTCACCGACTACCAAAAGAAGTTGCTGGCCGACCACGCCGATACCTTTACTGCCAAACTTTTCAGGGTTACGCAGGATCCCGAAATTCCGGACGCTCCCGTGCTGGCCAATGGCCGCAAGGATTCGGTTTGGGTATTTAATTATTACAAAAACCATTTCTGGGATAACTTCGACTTTGCCGACGAGCGGTTGCTGCGTACGCCTTTTCTGCAACCTAAGTTGGAACGCTACGTGAAAGAATTGATCGTGCAAGTACCCGATTCGGTCAATAAGGACGCCGACGCCCTGATTCAAAAAGCGGCCAAAGCAGGTAATAAGGAGTTGAAGTCACAGATTATCTATTACATCACCAGCGAATACGAGAATCCCAAAGTGGTGGGAACGGAAGGCGTGTTTGTCCATATGGCTGAAAAATACTACCTGTCGGGCGAGATGGAAGTATCTGCCGATGCTGTGAAGCGTATTGGTGACCGTGTCACCAGCATGAAGCCCCTGCTGGTCAACCAGGTAATCCCAGACTTGACTCTCTCGGATACCGACAAGAAGCCTATCAGCATTCACGGTATTAAAGCCGATTACACGGTGTTATTCTTTTATTCGCCCACTTGCGGTCACTGCAAAGACGCTGCGCCTGCCTTGAAAGAGTTCTATGACAAGAATAAGGTAAAAGGAGCGAAAGTGATGGCTATCGCCACTGATCAAAGCTCCGAAGATTGGAAGAAGTTTGTCAAAGACTACAAGCTTGAAGAATTGACCAACGGCTACGACTACACATTTAAGCACGATTTCCGTACAGAATACGACGTACAAACTACGCCGACAATCTACGTTTTGGATAAAAATAAAAAGGTCATCGCTCGTAAGATGCCTATTGAGCAACTAGACGATTTCTTTAATTTTTACCTGCGAAATCAGGCGGCTAAAAGCACGGCGGCTAATTAACTGTCGGCCGTCGCTCGCTCAGTACTTTTCATAAAAACTTCGCAGCCGACTTGTTAGTCGGTTGTAGATGGGCTTGCTGAATTCCACGAATAGGTCTTGGGGTGGGGGAGGGTTGGTTTCACGCGATTTGGTCATGCGTAGTTGGGCGGCGTCGAGCGCCCGTTCGTCGCCGTTATAGCTGCCCCAGTCCGACATCCAGCGGTACTCGCCCGGAAACTTATCTTGAAACACAATTTTCTTCGTGTCGAAATCCTGAATCTGCATATCCAGTAGTCCCTTCGACACCACCGTCTTACGGTTACGGCTGAGTTTGGCTTTTACCTTGCCATACACCGGGACTTTCTTACCATCCACCGTGATCTCGCCCGTTTTGACGCTGTCCTTGCTGGTCACTTCCTCGGTGTTTCTTTCGACCAGTGTTTGGCCCACCACGAAATCATCGAACTGCAATGTGACTACGTGGTCTGGGCGCACTTTTTCACTGCTGGCCTCTTGGGGGGTGTAAAAACGCACGAATTTGTTCAGGCGTCGATTGGTTTGCAGGAATTCGTTGACGCGGTCTTGAAAATAGGCGTTGCTCAACTGATAAGCACGGGAAGTGACCAATACTTGTTCTACCACCACTTTGAAGGAAGCCGTCTGGTAGGCTTCATCCAATTTTTGGGTCGCATCCCGGTAGTTCGGTACCATCGCGTTAGCTGCCTCGAAATCCTCGAAGGCACGTCTTGCGTTATCGCGTCCGCCCAGGTCGAGAGCCTTCTGCCCGGCCTCGTAGCGAGTCGCCGCTGCCTGGTCACGAGCGTTACGCTCCTGGTCGAAATAACTACGTGCCGTAACCAGCCGGGCGCAAGCCGGACAGTCTTGAATGGCGTTGTAGAGCGTGTTAAGTTTTGTATAAATTTCGGCGGCGCGCTCGTGCCGGAAAGGATCGGCAGGGTTTTCGTTTCGCCGCAAATCGTCTTGGTGCTGCCGTACGGCTAAGGGATAGGCTTCTTTGAGAATGTCGGCTGACGACGAGCGGGCATTGTCGTTCACCTTCGGTACGGCCAACAGAACCGACTGATCGTAATCACCACGTTTCAGAGATTTCTTGGCCGATTTGCAATCCGTGAGGAGAAGGGAGGAAACGACAAGGCAGGAAAGAAGGGTGAAATTGTGAGCAGTGGGACACTTCATGGCTGAGAAGGGAATTTTGAGGAATACCCCAGCAAAAATACGACTGCTGGATTTGAAAGGCAACCAGAACTTAGTGAATGGACAATAAGAATAAGTTTGTCGGGCCTGCTTGCAAATAAATGTTTCTTCAATTGAGGCGGGTACTTTCGTGTGTCGGGGAATCGGTATCTTTGTTAAAATTCACACCGATTGGCGCGAGATATTACAAACGAAGCGAGGTTCGGCTATTGTGGGCCATCCTGATCGTGAAAATCAGACTCTTTGCATCAAACAATGGCGAGGAGCAGCATCTGGGTACCATCGATACCCAAAGAACGCCACCACCCGTGTCCGTAGGACTTTCGCATACGGCAGGGCTACTGTGCTGTCGCGGCACCCATGTAGTTTTTGAAGCAACGGATTTGATGAAGGACTAGCTCCATGACTAAGAAGCTGTTTAAGTTAATCCTTCAAGCTAAAAATGGCGCTTTTTCACCAATCCTGCGTCGCCAAAATTCTCATTTGGCTCTGCCAAACTTCGAATTTGGCTCCTTGTCTTGATAAAAAATCACTCATTTTTATCAATAAAAACTAACTCAAACAGCTTCTAAGCAACCATTTAAACAAAAACAGGATGAAACACGCATTGAAGGCAACGGCTAAGCACCGGGGACTTTTTTTTCTTTTTGCTGGCCTGACTATGTTCTGCCAAACAACACTTGCACAAGTGGATCAAAACAAAGGAAGCAGAAATGTCAAGCTACTTGATACAACCAGTATCCGGAAGATCATCGGTATTGAAGGAAAGTCAAGTAATGGGGAGTATAAAATAACAATCCCGCAGAACGATTTGGATGTAAAAGTGGATGGTTTTAAAATCATACCTGCCATGGGACTGGGTACATGGGTTGCCTTTACACCCACAAAAAACGGTGTGATGATTATGGGGGATGTTGTGGTCACCGAGAAGGATTTGGGACCCGTGCAGCAGGAAATCATAAAGCAAGGTCTTACAAGCACTGCTATTCACAACCACTTTGTCAGGAATCATCCGAACATCATATTCATGCACGTGGGTGGTTCTGGAAATGCTGAGCTGATGGCACAGAAAGTAAAGGAAGTCTTGGACAAAGTGAAGGAAGTGAGAGGCGGCGACCCTTCGAAAGGGACCGCTTCAAGCGAAAGCGTTCAGAATGAACTGAATACAGAAAAAATGGATGAGATAATAGGCCACAAAGGTGAGATGAATAAAGGTGTTTACAAATACACGATTGGCCGGCCTGACGTGAAACTTACCGAACACGGTGTTCCGGTGTCAACCTTCATGGGCTTTAACACATGGGCCTCGTTCCAGGGCACACCCGACAAAGCCGCAGTTGCTGGGGACTTTACCATGCTTGAAGATGAAGTCGAACCTGTAATGAAAGCATTGATTGAAAACGGCATTGAGGTAGTGGCGTTACACAACCACATGGTGCATGAGCAGCCAAGGGTCTTCTTTCTGCATTATTGGGGCATTGGAAATGCAGAACAATTAGCAAAGGGGCTTCGGGCCGCCTTGAACCAAACGGGCAAGAAGCAAAGCCAACCACAGGGCACCAACAAGCATTAGTGTCCCCTTGCAGTTTCAATGCCGAAGTCCGCTCTACCGCATTTTCGAATGCTTCACCAGATAAGCCGTCAGGATCGGGTCGAACCCCTGCGCGATGTCAGCCTCGATGAAGTCGATCTTATACTGGCCGCATTTGAGTTTGAGATCATGGTAGAATTTCTTGACAAACTCTTGGTACTGGTCGCGTACCTGATGCGGCTGCACTTTCACCCGTTCGCCCGATTCGAGATCGATAAATTCGTAGGGGCGGTCCTCGAAGGCGAATTCTTCCTCGGTGCGGCGGTCGGTGACGTGGAAGAGAAGTACTTCGTGCATCTTGTGGCGCAGGTGTTGTAAGGCCGAGAAAAGCTCTTCGCTGTGTTCCAGATCCTCGAACATATCGCTAAAAAGTACCACCAGCGAACGCTTGTGTATTTTCTGGGCGATGAGGTGGATGACCTCCGCCACCGAGGTTTTGCGTAGGGGGCGCGGCTTTTGGAGTAACCCTTCCAGTTCGAGCAGAATTTTGTGAATGTGCGAAGGCGTGGACTTAACCTGCGTCTGTATTTCTATCTCCTCCGAAAAAGTGGTAAGGCTTACGGCGTCCTTCTGGCGTTGCAGCAAGTGGGCCAGACAAGCCGCCGCCATAATGCTGAACGTGATTTTGCCGTAGTTCTCTTCGGGATAATACATCGAGGACGACGTGTCGAGCAGCAGGTGACAGCGCAGGTTGGTTTCTTCCTCGTAACGTTTCACGAACAAGCGGTCGGTCTTGGCGAAGACTTTCCAGTCCATATGACGGGTACTTTCGCCCGTGTTGTACAGACGATGTTCGGCGAATTCTACCGAGAAGCCGTGGAAAGGCGACTTGTGTAATCCCGTGATGAAGCCCTCGACCATCTGCCGGGCCAGAAATTCCAGATTTCCAAACTCTCTTACCTTCGCTAAATCTAGTGGGCGCTTATTCATGATTTTTTATCAAATACTAACTCCCACGAATATACGAAGCCTCGTTCAATGAACAAGGGAGAAATCAAATACCCGTCGTTCTAAATCAGCGTTCGGCTAGTACGTGCGTTCTGCGGAAGATTCACTCAATAGAGGAAACCCTCGTCCTCGGCCACTAACGTCTCGTGCGCCTGGTAATCGACGGGTAAATTTTTGCGGAAAAGCCGTTTTTTTGGCAAATTCATCACCAAACCGTCGGCACCGATCACCTTGACTTGTACCCGAGCCACGCCGCTCCGAACCATGTCTATCTCCCGGGCGGCAGATTTGCTAATGTCGATGACGCGGCTTCGGCCAAATGGCCCCCGATCAGTGACCCGGACGTTGACTCTACGGTTGTTTTTGAGATTGGTAACCTCGATGAGGGTGTTGTAGGGGAGGGTGGGGTGGGCGGCAGTAAACTCCTGATTGCTGAAAACTTCCCCGAAGGAGGTCTGACGACCATTGAATTTGGGGGCGTAGAAAGAAGCCATCCCGGTTTCAATTTTTCCCATGTATTCCTGCATTTCGGGCGAAGGATCGCTCAGGCTGACCATGAAAAAAATGTAGAATGCTTGTAAATTCATACCAAAGTTTTAAGTGAAACATCTGGCCTGACGGCTGTTAAACCGTGAACTCGGCAGATCGCCAAGGGGCCGCCACTGGTAATTTTCAACAAAGGTAACGCAATGATCTGAAGTACTAATATTATGTATTTTGATAGTGCAATTTTCTAGTGTTAATATTCAATTTGAGTAAGTTCACAGAAGGGTCTGGTTACCGAAATATTTGTTCAGAGTGATAAACTTCCTATTTTAGCATTCGATTTTACCCTCAATCACCCAAACCAGTGGAAGACAGAGAACAAATTTATTCTAATCGGGTCAGAGCCGGCAAACGTACTTACTTCTTCGATGTTCGTGCTACCCGCGCCAACGACTACTACCTCACGATCACAGAAAGCCGCCGCCACACCGATGGAGAAGGGTTTAGTTACGAAAAGCACAAGCTGTTTTTGTACAAAGAGGATTTTGACAAATTTATCGAAGCCCTGAAAGATACGGTCGATCACGTGAAAACCGAGTTGCTGCCCGATGTAGATTTCACCCAATACGAACCCAGGGAAGAAGAAGTTTCTCCCAACGGACAAGGCGATAAAACTGACTTCAAACCAGTTGAAGGGTCGGACTTGAAGTGGGAGTAGTTAGTTTGGTTGACAGTTGACAGTGACCCTAGCATCAATGCCTCTCTATTACACAAATCAGTGTAAACAGTACTAAAACTAAGTAGCCTTCGGGATTCATTCCGAAGGCTACTTAGTTTTTAGGCCGCAAATCTGTACTTTTGCGATTCGTTTTGCATAACCGTTAGCTAATTGATTTTAAGTTAATTGTAAAGTAAAAAGCTAACTGTCAATTGTCCACCGTCAACTGTCAACTAAATAAATGAGCTTACAATGCGGGATTGTCGGATTGCCCAACGTCGGGAAATCCACCCTTTTCAACGCCATATCTACAGGTAAAGCCGAGGCGGCCAACTACCCATTTTGCACTATTGAGCCCAACGTAGGCGTCGTCACCGTTCCCGACGAACGCCTGGAAGTACTGACTGGTTTGGTCAAGCCGCAGAAGGTGCTGCCTACGATCATCGAGTTTGTGGATATCGCCGGGCTGGTGAAAGGTGCGAGTCAGGGCGCGGGGCTGGGAAATAAGTTCTTAGCCAACATCCGGGAAGTGGACGCGATTGTCCACGTGATCCGCTGTTTCGAGGATGAGAACGTCGTCCACGTCGAAGGCCGCGTCGATCCGGTATTCGATAAGGAAATCATTGACATCGAATTGCAACTCAAAGACTTAGAATCGGTCAATAAAAAAATTCAGAAAGTAGAAAAGAACGTTCGCACGGGCGACGCCAAAGCCAAAGTCGAACTTCAAATCCTGCAAGATTATAAGGCGGCACTGGAAGCGGGACGCAGCGCCCGGACGCTCAACTACTCGAAAGAAGAGCGTGAAAGTGCCATCGGCGACCTTCAACTGCTTACGGTAAAGCCCGTACTCTATGTGGCTAATGTCAACGAGGAGTCGATGCTTACAGGCAACGAATATTCCGAGAAGCTCCGTGAAGCGGTGAAAGACGAAAACGCCGAGGTAGTTGTACTGTGTGCTGCCATCGAATCCCAAATCGCCGAAATTGAGGACCTTGAGGAACAGGAAATGTTTCTGACGGAATACGGTTTAAAGGAGGCCGGACTGGATCGGCTTATCAAGGCATCTTATTCGCTTTTGGATCTGATCACGTACTTCACGGCGGGCGTCAAAGAAGTACGGGCCTGGACTATTCGGCGCGGCTGGAAGGCCCCGCAGGCGGCGGGCGTCATCCACACCGACTTCGAAAAAGGCTTCATCCGGGCCGAGGTCATCAAAATCCCCGACTACCAGCAGTACAAAACCGAAGCGGGCGTGAAAGAAGTAGGTAAAATGGGCGTGGAAGGCAAAGAGTACGTCGTACAGGATGGCGACGTGATGCACTTCCGGTTCAACGTTTAGCGACGGCGATTCCACTCCACCGTCCGGTAGCCTACGAGTTTGTCGGCGCGGGCAGCGGGCGGACGGTTATAGACCAATATGTCGTAGTCGTTTTCCGTGGCCGCGAAATTTCCTTCCAAAATAGCGTCGTCTGCCTGTCCCGATGCTCCCACAACTACGGTGTAGTCGTAGTTCACGACGCCCTGTTTGAGCAGAATTACTGCGTTATAAGCTTGCATATCAGGATTATAACTCATGCGGTTGAGGTCGTTGAGCAGCCACAGGTGGAAGCCACCGTTCACGTATACTTTCGCGTCAGTAATTTCTGGCATTTTTAAGGTGAAGACCACGGGCGTGTAATCGGCTTCGTCGCTGCCCATGCCCGACTCTCGCTGATCCACGATGTACTGGCCGTTCAGGTCATCCATCTGAATGTAAGCTCCGTAAGCGCGTGGTTTGTCGGGCGAGAGAATCAGCCGGGTAAACTCACTAAGCCTTTCCAATTCATAAACCCCGTAACCCCGCGCCGACAGCGTCCGGCTATCGAAATACCGAAACTCGTTGCCGCCGGGAAAGGTATTTTCAAGATCAAAAAACTGGTACTCCAGCACCGAATCGAAGGGTCGTACATTCGTAGGTTTGAAGCCGGTCTTGGCTTTGTCCCAACGGAAATTTTGCCGGATAACTACCTTCAAATCCGTTTGTGGCGACACGACCTGATAGCCCTTATAATCGAGGCTGAAATCAATCTGCTGGTCGGTGCGCTGCTCGCGGATTCCCTGCGAAAACCGCGCCTGCGCCGCGATTCGCACTTTATTTTCATAAATCA
>NZ_JBGSXF010000306.1:0-2392 GCF_041751555.1 Persicitalea sp.
CTTCGTGTCGCGGGTGTACAGGTCGAACGAAAGATCCAGGCGGCTCCGCAACACCGTCAAGTCCAAGCCGATGTTCTTGGAAGTAACGGACTCCCAGGTAAGGTTTGGGCTAACCAGGCCCGCCGGAGAAACGAAAGGAACAGTACTATTATTGAACAGGAAAGGAGCTTGTCCGGTACCCATCGCTGAAATGTAGGGATAGTACAACTGATTGCCGTTGTTGCGGTTCTGGATCGTCTGGTTGCCCAAAGTACCGTAGGAAGCACGGAGTTTCAGGTTGTCGAGCCAGCCATTGGTACGCGCCATGAAGTTTTCGTTATTGATCCTCCAGCCCGCCGAGAAAGAAGGGAAGAAGCCAAAGCGACTATCCTTTGGAAAGCGCGAAGTACCGTCGTAGCGGCCGTTGGCTTCCAGCAGATAGCGGTCGTCGTAGTTGTAAGTCATCCGGTAAAAAACACCGCGCAGGGCCACGTGCGACTTCCCCCCCAGCGTCCGCTGTACGCCCGTCGTGGCGTTCAGGTCAGTGACGAGCGGCGTGATGAGCGAGCGAGCCTGGGAGTAAATCGAGCTATTTCTACCTGCCTCCTCGTTGTAGCCGACCATCGTCGTCAGGTTATGCTTACCCGTGTTTTGCAGCGTGTATTGCGCATAGGCATTTATGACATAATACTGATTATAACGATTGCGGTTCTCTATCCAGTCGTCGCCGCTGAATCCGTTGCTGAGCGGACTCTTAGCCAACAGGTCGGTATCCACGATTTCGATCTTGCTCTGCACGTCCTGGTACATCTCGTTAAAGAGGTTGTAGGAGAAATTCCCCTTGATCGTCAGGCCGGGAAGCGGCGTAAGCGTGGCCCCTTGCGTCAACCAAATGTCGTTTCTCGTGAAAGTCTCGCGGCCCCCATCCTGTAGATACGGGAAGAAGTTGGTGCCACCAAAGTACTTGCCGATGTACTGTGAATACTGGTCGCGGTCGCCGGGGGTTATGTAGAAAGGTAAGTCAGGGAATTGAATGGCCTGGATCGGGTTGACCCGCGCCAGCGAATTGATGTTCACATCCCAGTTGTAGAAGTGCGGCTTGTCGCTGTTCTGTGAGTTGAATACCACCTTGTTGTCGAGGTTCAGCCACTTGTTGACCTGGAAGTCCGCTTTTATCAGCATGTTGTAGCGCTTGAACGTTTCATTGTTCATCCGCAGATAGCCGTCTTTGCTGAAACGGCCCAGCGAGACGAAGAACTTGGCCTTGTCGCTGCCACCTGCCACCGACAGATCCTGCTGGTTGGTAGGAGCTAGGTCGGTCATAATTTTCTCCTGATAGCGATTAAAGCCATAGTACTGCAAACGGCCATTGACCACGCCCCATTCGTTGGCCGCAATGGGGTTCTCGGAGTATTTTTTCGTTGCTTCTACAAAGGCAGGGTCGTAAGAAGGGTTGCCGTTGGTACGGATGTTAGCCAGGTTCCGGGCCTGCACGAATGCGTAAGGATCGGTGACGTTATCCATGTTGAAGATGGGCTTGGACATAGAAAACTGCGACCCGAAGTTCACCTGTATTTTGCCCGCCTTACCACTTTTGGTCGTTACCAAAACCACCCCAAAAGCCGCCCGTGCACCGTAAACGGCAGCCGCCGAAGCATCTTTCAGGACGCTAATGCTCTCGATGTCGTTGGGGTTGATGCGGTTGATATCCATCGGCACGTTATCCACCAAAATCAGCGGAGAGCCGCCGTTGATGGATTCATAACCCCGAATGTTAAAGGTGGGCGACACGGAGGGGTCACCATTTCGCACCGTAATATTGAGGTTAGGAATAACGCCCTGCAATCCTTCGCCCGTGTTGGCGATGGGGCGATTCTCGATGCGCTTGGCATCGGCCACGCCCACGGCCCCGGTCAAGTTGACCTTTTGCTGGGTGCCGTAGCCCACTACGACTACTTCGTTAAGGATCTTATCCTCTCCAGAGAGGCTCAGATTAATGGTGCTGCGGTTACCCACTAGTTCTTCCTTGGAGCTGTAACCCACGAAGCTGAATACCAGGGTAGTGTTACCGCCAGGAATAGTAAGTTGATATTTGCCGTCACCATCGGAGGTGGTACCACGGGTGGTGCCTTTCACCACGATGCTCACGCCCGGCAATTCAGTGCCGGCTTCGTCTTTGACAACTCCAGAGACCGAGCGGTCCTGGGCGAGTGCTGTTTGTGACATATTTCCCAAGAGGAAGAATGTTGCCACAAATGCAAAGGGACGCCATATTAAGGCGTTCCGCAATTGCTCGGTAAACATTTTTTTCATAAATTAGCAAAAAGGTTAATTGTTGTTTTTAAGAAACTTACATTACTAAAACGTTGCTTTGGCGAGTGGACGCGTTAGTAAATTGACCTGGCGGTGGTAG
>NZ_JBGSXF010000307.1:0-1885 GCF_041751555.1 Persicitalea sp.
GATGTCGCCCTTGGCCAGGGCATCGGGCGCGACATCGAAGACCGGGCTGTTCTCAAAATAAACATCGGCTTGGGCGGGCATGCCCCAGCTGATAGCGCGTGTGGAGTCCACATTCACACGCAGGATGCTGCCGGGGATGTAGTACTTCTCGCTCGGCAGGCGATTTTCTTTGCCCTCGCGGCCAATCTCCACCAACTTGTTGCGGACAGGCAGTTTCAGGTGATAGGCCAGATTGGTACTGCTGCCGATAGTAAGTACTGTGCCGCCCGCTTCCAGGAATTTTTTCAGCTCGACAATCGTCGTATCTACCGAAACCTTGCCCAACTGATCGCGGTATTCTTTCGGGATTTCTTTGGGGTCGGGTTCTTTGCGGCTGCGGTAACGGCCCGTGTCGCCGCCCGGCAGGGCGGGAATGGCGCTGGTCACGAACAGCAGTACATCGTATTTTTTGCGCAAATCGCCCGCGTCGAGGGTCGGGGCGTACACCACTTCTACCGGAAAATGAAACTGCTCGCTTAGCCAGCGCACCCAGCCCGAGGGCATGGAGCCGCCGTAGGTATCCCACAAGCCTACGCGCAACGGCGCGACCTTGCTCATGGCTGTCGTGGGCCGCTGCTTCACGCCTTGTACGTCGATGCCCAGGTCGCTGGTGGCGCGGCCCAGGATAGCCTTGGCCTGCTCGCCCGCCGGAACGAAGAAGGTACCCGCCGCCAACTCGGAGGATTCGGTGGTGCGAAAAACGTCCACATTGGCTTTTAGAAGATCGGTCACGGCCGTGAACGAGTCGTTGGTTTCGGGACTCAGCACGTATCCCGCCATAGGATTGACGGCTTCCAAAGTACCCGCCGGATGCTGCAGTTCTCCGTAAAGAATCGCCTGGAACGGGCCATCGAAGCCGTCCAAGATACGGTCGAACTGCACACCCATTTGATATGCCAGCGTCCAGCCCGCCGCGTCGTAGGGCCGCACGGGTGGGCCACCGGGGTACTGGAAATCATTGGGATGATCCTGCGGCTCGAACATATCCAGTACGTGCGGCCGAAATGCCTGGGCGGTCTTGACGACGTAAGTACCCTCAGGGTAGTTTTTCCCACCCACCTTGAAATCCGCCGTAGCCCGGTGAACCTGCACGCCCGACTTGATAAGGGCATTGACAAATTTAGTCGCCGTGGCAAAATCGGGCTGGTCGGCTGGCAGCACGTAGCCGCGCGGGTCGCGCCGGGTGGGGTCGGTCATCACCGAGTCATAATAAGCCTGAGTGAGCTTGGCTTTGCTGTTTTTTTTCTTCGCCGCTTCGTAATCGTCTTCGATTTCTTTGATTTTTTTGGGAGAAAGCGCCCAATAGTCGCGTTGACCACGTTCGATGGCATTTTTACCCATGCGGTAAATATTGTAAAGCAGTTCGTCACGCTGGCGGACGGCGTGGCTCAGCACAGCGTAGTTGAGCGACACTGAGTAGTCTATCGACTGCCGAAAATGCCAGAGTTGCGGAGCAATCGGGAAAGTCTGGGAGCCATTGGGGATTAGTCGCTGCGGTACCAGCGGGATGGTGTCGGGCGTTGGACTGCCGATGATTTCGGTCAGAATGCCGATCATGTTGTGGAAATAGGGCGCGGTGCGCAGGCCACCGTTCCACCAAGTGCTGTACACTGACCCCGCCCGCTGCGTATAGCCGGGTTTGCCCTCGGCGTTGAGCCGCGAGTTCATAGCCGCGCCCACGGCGTCAAGACTGGTGATGAGCAACGGGTCGTAGACGTAGTTGAACGGATCCCGGTAGGGCGGCCCCGCTACGACGGTCCCCGCAGGGCCAGACTGATGATGATTGTAAACAATTTGTGGAATCCAATCGACATAAAGCTGACGGCCTATATTCCATGACTCCTTC
>NZ_JBGSXF010000308.1:0-3014 GCF_041751555.1 Persicitalea sp.
TAGCTTCTCGTTGTCGCCGTAGATGGGGCGGCGACCGTTTTCGTCGCGCAAAAACAGCGATTTTAGCCGTTGTGCCACTTCGTCGGCTGCCTGACTGATGGTGATGAACCGCTCCGTGCCGACGGGCATCTCGATCTTGAACTCGTCGCCGTAGTAGTCGTGGAAGCGCCGCATCGACTGCACCAGCAGGTAGTTGACGGGCATCCAGACGGGGCCGCGCCAGTTGCTGTTGCCGCCAAACATATTCGTGGTACTTTCGGCCGGGGTGTAGGGTACCGTGAAATGCTGCCCGTTCAGTTCAAAATCGAACGGATCGTCTTCGTAAATCTTGGATAACGATCGGACGCCGTGGGGCGACAGGAACTCGTTTTCGTCCAGCATCCGACGTAGGAGGCACTTCATCCGATGGCCGCGCAGCAGGCTGAGCAAGTGCATATTTCCCTCGCCGTTCATACCCTCCCAGCGACTGACGAGCGCTTCCAGGTCGGGGCGCTGATTCATTAATTGGGCCATATGGGCCACCAGGTGCGGCAATTGCAGAAACTTGTCATCGTGGATCACTTCTACGGCAATCAGGGGCAGCAAGCCTACTAATGAGCGTAGCCTAAGCCGCCGCCAGCTACCGTCTTCGAGGTGTAGCATGTCGTAGTAGAAGCCGTCTTTCTCGTCCCAAAGCCCGGCGCCTTCCTCGTTGGCCATGTTGGCCATCGCCCCGGCGATATAGAAAAAATGCTCGCCGAACTTGATCGCCATGTCTTCATACACGGGCCGCGAACAGGCCAGTTCCATCGCCATACGCATCATGTTGAGCGAGTACATGGCCATCCAACTGGTGCCGTCGGACTGCTCGAGGGTGCCGCCGCCGGGAATTGGCGCGCTCCGGTCGAAGACGCCGATGTTATCCAGGCCCAAAAAGCCGCCTTCAAAGATGTTGTTGCCCTCCGTGTCCTTTTGATTGACCCACCAGGTGAAATTGAACATCAGCTTGTGAAAAACCTCTTCCAGGAAGTCAAGGTCGGCCTCGCCGGTCGCTGCCAGATCCATGTGGTAAATATCCAGCGCGGCCATCGCGTGGACGGGCGGGTTCACGTCGCCGAAGTTCCATTCGTAGGCGGGTAGTTGGCCGTTGGGGTGCATGTACCGCTCTTTCAGCAGCAGCGTGAGTTGGCTTTTGGCAAAATCCATATCGACCGCCGCTAGGGCCACGCAGTGAAAGGCCAGGTCCCAGGCCGCAAACCAGGGGTACTCCCACTTGTCGGGCATCGAAATGATGTCGGTGGCCCGCAGCTGATCCCAGTGCGAGTTTCGCTGCCGCTGTCTTGATTCGGGTGGCGTGGGTTCGCCCTCGTCGCCCGACAGCCAGCGGTTCACGTTGTAGTAGTAGTACTGCTTCGTCCACAGCATCCCGGCCATCGCCTGGCGCTGGACGTTGGTTTCATCTTCCGATCCGGTGGAAAATTTTGTCTTGTAAAAATCATCGGCTGCCTGTCGCTGAGCGTCCATGATTTTATCGAACTTAGCAAAGGGCTTGGTTTGTTTCTTGCTCGTCAGCCGTAGCCGGACGGAGACGCTTCCACCTGCTGGTACCGTCAGGGCGTAATGTAAGGCGGCTTTTGTCCCGGCGGGATTTGGGTTGATCGCGTCCTTCTCCCCTTGCACCAGGTAGCGGTCGATGCAATCTTTCGTATAGGGCGTTACGTTCAAAGCGCCGTACAGGCGTTCGTTGTTGGTTTCATTTTCAGTGAACAGTAGTTCGGCAGCTCCGTCGTTGTAGCAGTAGTAGTCATCTAGCACTTTCGAGCCCAGCAGCAGGGCGTTTTCTCCCACGACCGATATGATCGGCCTGTCGGCTTCCTGCTGCCAATCGGGCGTCTGCCGGAACCATAGCGTGGGCAAAATATGGATCGGGGCGTCGGACGTACTCCGGTTATGAACCGTGTACTGAGCCAGGATGTCGTGTTCGGCGTTTTTGGCATATTCCATGAAGACGTCGAAGTACTCATCCTTGTCAAACACGCCCGTATCCATCAACTCAAATTCCGGTTCCTGGCGCGAGCGGTGAGCGTTTTCGCTCAGCAGGCGTTCATAAGGAAAAACTTTTTGAGGGTACTTGTACAGCATCTTCATGTAGCTGTGTGACGGCACATTGTCGAGGTAGTAGTACATTTCCTTGACATCCTCGCCGTGGTTGCCCTCACTGTTGGTCAGGCCGAAGAGCCGCTCTTTCAGAATCGGGTCGCGCTCGTTCCACAAAGCCAAGGCAAGGCAGAGATGTTGATCTCGGTCGCTGATGCCGCCCAGGCCCTCCTCGCCCCAGCGGTAAGCTTTGCTTCGCGCCATGTCGTGGGTAGTATATTCCCAGGCATCGCCAGCGGAGCTGTAGTCTTCCCGGACGGTACCCCACTGCCGTTCGCTGAGGTAGGGTCCCCAGTCCCGCCAGGGTTGTGGGTCTTTCATTTTTTTAATTTCGGTCATAGGTTGGTCGTCGTGTTCGCTTAGCATTGAATTTACTACCATTTTATTGAAAGCGTGGGAGCGAAAAAATCGGGCCACTTCTGAGTTGCCAAGTAAAATTGGTGCCGTCGAGAATCCATCGCGCGTTGCGGTGAATTTCCACCGTTAGGGAAGTTTTCCTTTTTTTGATAAAAAAAAGCCCCACAACAGACCTTTCAACTCAATGCCGGAGAGCTCAATTCCAACTTCGTAAAGTCCGTATTAAAGGCACCTCATCCCACGAGCGAAGGCCGCTGCTTCCGGTATCTCAATGCGATAAAAGAAGCCGTAGCTGCAATCGTGACGGCGGTACCGAGGCCGTACGAAAGCTCGTGCGAAAGCTGGAACCCCTCGGGGGCAATGAAAATATAGGAACTACACACCATCGTCATGAATACCGCAGGCACCAGCGAGATCCAGTAGTTTTTATTCAGATTGGAAAGGTAAATCGTTATCGTCCAGAGTACTATGGTTGCCAAAGTCTGATTGCTCCAGGCGAAGTACCGCCAGATAATCCCGAA
>NZ_JBGSXF010000309.1:0-17957 GCF_041751555.1 Persicitalea sp.
TGGCAAAAATTCGTAATCCACAAACTCGCGGATGGCAATTGCGCCGGAGCCGCCGAAGTCCTCGCTGGTTTTGGCCGAGTCGTACAGCGTGGCAATCTGCATGTCTTCCACCGTGATGTCGAAAGCTTTGGGCGCCGACGCGCCCGCCTTGTACTCGATGTGCGTGTTGGTGGTGCCAAAGTCCAGCGCGAAGGTGAAAACGGTGTTGCCGTTCTGGAAATGCGGCCATTTCGGGATGACCACGCCGCCCATATCGGTTTGTCCGGTATCCTGCACGTAGATGTAATCGAACTCCTTGTCCAGCACGTAGTATTGCGTGGTGGCGTCGGCGGCCTGCTTGCGGGTGCGCTTGCGCGGCTTGCCGGAACCAGTCGTTTCCTCATTGACGATCGGAATCGGTTCGTTGGCACGTTGGTTGAAAAATTGCAGCGCGTAGTCCGAATTCTTAAACACGCCCGCCACGTTACGATCTATCACCTGCACGCGGTAAGGTGAGGCGATGTCCGGCAGGTTGGTTTTAACAAAAGGAAATAGCGTCAGACCGACCTGTTGCTCCACAACTACACCCTTGTTGGCTTCTTCCTCTGGCTTTGTAATCTGGTGTTCAAGCGACTGGTAGTACGTCCGCTCAAAGGCAATGGACTCGCCCTCCTTCATAATCGGAATCCGCAGCGTGACCCGCACCGAACCCGCTACGCCCTGCGTCATTTCGATGCTGGGTTTGCCCGGCCCGCCGCCCAGCAAATCGTTAGGCGTGAAGTAGTCGAAAAATTGCTTTTTCAACGGCAGTAGAAAGCCCTTTGAGTCGTCGCCGACTTCGGCGTTCACGTTGCCGTCGAAGAACTTTTCTTTATTGATTGGATAGACCAACCGAATCAAATACGGTTCCAGAAAGTCGCTGACCGTCAGGTACGGGTACTGAATCCGCGCGCCGGGCAAGCTTCTTTTTTCCAAAGCCGCCTCGTCGGAGTAGGGTACTTCTACGGTATGATCCCAATTGTCATTGACGTACCGCAGCCGCTTGTTGAAATTGTTTTGCAGTACCAGCGGCGTCGCCCCTGTCAGCGTTTTGGTGGCGTTAATGCGGAAATCACTTTCTCCAATCGACCCCAGAATATCTTCTTTCTTACGCTTGCGCAGCGGTACCCCAAGTACCTCAATAATGTCGCCCGCCTTCCCAGAATCTAGTTCGGAGTAGTTGATCGCAAAATCGGCGGGCTTCAGCTTGTTGATTTCCTCGTAAAGCGCGTGGTTTTTCTTGTCAAGAATCGTCAAATTCTTGTCGAGATAATCACTCATGACTTTCATGCGACTGGCCAGCAGCGGATTGGCCCGAAACAGGTGGTGAATGTACTTCTGAAAATCTACCTCGCGCTCGTAAAGCGGCACGTAGTTGTGATCAAACAGAACGTCGTTTTTCGTCAGCTTGATTTGGGCGTGCGCGAGGTCGTTGGCCGTCGGGAAAAACAGCGTGGCGGGGGAGGTGCAACCGATAATTTTGTGGTTGAATTCCAGGATGTATAGCCGCCGCAAAAGGTCGAAATTATAAGATTCCTTGTCCTGCTGCAGGTACAGCTCCAGCGTCTCGGCCAGGCGGCGATGCGCGTCGGACGAAGCTTTCATTTTCGCGATTTCGGCATCCTTATCCCAAACGATGATGCGCAAGTTCTCCCGCAGGCCATCGCTGTTAAAAAGCATTTCGGCCAGATCCAGCGTGTCCGACACCAACTTTTCGTCCGTGCGGCCCGCCAGCACGTTGCCGTTGCTGTTCGAGGCTTTCAGTTCGGCCGTTTTATTGATGTTGCGGAAGGCAGTTTTTGCCAAGTCAATCCGCGCGAACGGACTCGGAATGGCGGGCGAGAGTGTCTCGCCGCTTCCGCCTTCGGGATCTTTGATGGACTCGATTTCCTTGTCGGAGTAGGCGTCGGAAGAGAACCAATCCTTGCCGCCGCGATTGGTGTGGCCGAATATTTTGCTCATAGGTTTATTTTTTAAATCCGAATTTCTCGGTCAGCATTTCTTCCGTGGTGTCAAAGAAAAGCTTGATCATTTTCTGCTCCGCCGAAGGGAATGTTTTGCCCTTGGATTGGCTGCTGAGGCCATCGTCATAATAGGAGAAATCCACTTTCTTGGATAGCCAACCCGACTTTACTTCCTTATCTACCACCAACGAATCTATCGTCGAGTTGAGGTTGAAAGGCGAAAAGCCGCGCCGATTGCTTGACATTTCTTTCAGCCAATCGCCGAACGACTTCATAAATTCCGATAGGTTAGTACGATAAAACGAATCGCTCAGAAAAGCGCGGTCGATGGCGGGCGCGTCGTTACTCCACGCCTGTTTTTCGATGGATTCGCTGAGGCGTTCGTTCAGGTACTTGCGGAAAAGTGCTAATTGCGACAACCGGAGACTGATTTTTCGTTCGGTGGCATCCTCAAAATCCGAAAATTTGAAATCCGGCGAATCGTTCTTCATGCCAAATTCCTTATATATTGGCTTCACTGCCTTGCCGCCCGCCGATACCAAATCGCGGTCGGGCATTTCCAAAAAGTCGATTACCGCCAGCGCCGATACCATCTCGATAAAGTGCGCGTCGTTTTTCTGGCCTTCGTTGCCCGCGTCGTTTTTATAGGGTTTGCCGCTGTAATCGTCGTTAACGTAGTACAGCGCGTTTACCGAATTGTTACCTGTCACATTGTCCTTATAGTAATAAAGCGCGGCCTTAGTCTTGGCAATAAAATCTGACTTTTGGATCGGACTGTTGGGATCTTTTTCGATGTTGAAATACGGCATTACCGTAATGGCCCCAATCTTGGCGTTTTGCAGAAATCCCTTGCCGTCGATGTTGCGGTTATTCATCGCGTCGCGGATATTTTTCAGGATCGTCGGGAAACCCGCCGCGCCCGTACCGCCGAAAATGGAACTGATGATGAAAATTCGGTCGTCGGCGTTGAAATTGGACGCCACTTCCTTGAATTCCTCCGAATCCTTGAACTGATTTAGCACCACGCTACCGATATTGGGGTTTCCCACAAAACCGATGTCCATTTCCACATCCAGCAGATTCACCTCCTCATCGCGCTTATTGATCGACTTTCCCGAAAAAAGAATATCGGCCAGCGCTCGGTTGGGTTCGCTGAGTTGCGCGAAGTCGATGTAATCCTTGAATTGGGTATTGGCAACCTCCTGCAAGTTGAAGGTAAAACTACCCGAAAGACGGTTTTGCGACGTCACTAGCTTGTCGAGAGTCGTGATGCGCGTCCCGAAAAAGCCGTTGTCTGATCCCGCCCGCTCGGCGATAGTCTGGTAGTTTTCCAGCATCCGCGCGGTTCGTTTCAAATCCTCATTAGACTTGTGCGGGTCGATGATAATTGGGACGATTTCAAATTCCGTTGGAGAATTTGGCTTGACACCAGCGGCCAATAGCATCGTCAGGGACTTTAAAACCCTGGAACCGGTGCCGCCGATGGCAAATACAAATAAGCGAGCCATGTTTTTTAATTATGAGACATGAATTATGAGATATGAGATAAGAATGTATGAGTGCAACTCTGGCGAAGACTCTCATAATTCACATCTCATATCTCATATCTATTTTACGGTTTCCAGAAAGTCGTGTGCCGACAGTTGGTACTTCCTGACCTGAATATCGAAATGCTGCTGATGACAACTAACAGAATCAAACTCCAAAGCGCATTAGAAAATCCAAAGCCGACGCAGTCCGAGACGTTCAATTTCAATTGGTTGCAAAAATTTCCGTCTTGAATATCGTTGTAGGGGATGGCGAAGGCAATTAGGAAATTCAGCAGCACCAGGCCAAGGGCGAAAAACCACCAGTGCCGGGCTTTGTTGTAGCGCGAACTGTCAACGATGTAGTATTGCAGGGCAAAAGTGAGGGCGGTAGTCACGATCATAATCCAGCCGATGTAGCTGTACCAAGGCGTGGCGATAAAATCGGTGCAGGTCACGTCGAAGCCGCGCAGGTGGTCACCCATGTCCTTGGAGTAGAACGGAATCAGGCCGAACCACTCGTACAGCTTGGCAAATACTTCTTGCATAAGGTCTTATTTTTTGATTGTGAGGGGGATTGTATAAAGCGGGTTCATCTTTGATCTTGGGTAAAAGGCATCACTCACGCCTTCTACTAAATAACTGAACCCAAAGGTTTTACTGGTTTCGTTCGCGTCGGTTTCTATTTTAGTATCATCTTCTGAACTGGTGGAGTACACCCAGCTAGGTACTTTGCCAATGACATCAATAACTAGTTCCTCCTCTTTTAAGTCCGTAGTTCTCAGCGTAAGTACGTGGGTGAAGCTGTTGAGCGATACGTCGTTCCGATCGGCGATGGGCTTGGCTTTCAGGCTGTATTGTGCGTCGCTGATTTTGTAATTTGTGCTGTCCAGAAAATAGCTGTTATCCTGCATTCCTTTCGCAAAATTTACGGCCAAACTGAACTCGAAAATACCCCTGTTACGGTCGTCGCGGGCCGCTTGCGCGTCCGTGATTACGCCTTTCACTAGTGATTTGGCATCAAAACTACCGATTTTGGGACTATAAAGGATTTTGAAAGGAGGCTGCACGGCTTCGCTCGCGGACTGGATCACCAATTTGTTGGTAAAACCATCTCGGGTTTGGGCCAAAATTTTGGCGTCCAGGACGCTTTGTATTTGTGCAGCCGTACCGATCAACCATACGTAGTATGGCCGCTCGGCGGCAAGTCGGGCGTGGGGTTTGTCGTTGCGGTCGTAGTAAGTACCTTCAAACTCCGCCTGACCTTGCAGAATGGCGACTGACAAATCAGGATTGTTCCGTCGTGCGGCTACGAATTCACTACGAATTTGGGAACGTTGTCCTTCCAGGTACCTTACCGCGTCTTTGCCGCCGGGCGAAAAGACGAAATCAGAAACAAGTACCGAGAGTTCGTCCGATTTCTGTTGATTAAGGATTTGGCTCAGGATTCCGCCGATGTCCGAACTACCCCGCTTGCCGCCCTGAGTTTTGAAGTTGGTGCGGTTCAGATTTTTATTAAAATCAGCGACGTCATTTTCGGACGCAGCGACTTTTAAGGAAATGATGGAAGAATTGATATAGTTGAGATTCAGGCTGTCCGTTGCTGCAAAGCTCGCAAGGTTGGTCAGCAGGTCGTTCATTGCTGCTTTAAAAGACGTGGAATTAGCATCGACGTACCCATCCATGCTGGCCGAGTTTTCCAGAAAAATACTCACGTTGAAACTACTTGCCGTCAAAGTACCCAAACCCGGTTGCCAGATGTCGGCCAGAGCGATGTTCGTTCCTTCGGTGTCGAGGTACTTTTTCAGGTAGGCAGCCACCTTAGCGTGCTCTACTTCGCCGCTTTCATTTCTGAACATCTGAAAACGCCGGTCGTCCGAACTTCCGATACCGACTACCAAGGTTTCGTATTCTTGTTGGTCAATGCGTTGGTCATTCTTGCCAAAATCCAGGGTCTGTTCTTGAAAAGCATCGAAATCGTAGCTTGGATCTGGACAGCTTTGCAACACAAGGGCCAAAGCCAGAAGGGAAATATTTAGTAAAAACGCGAGGGGTGTTTTCTTCATTTACATCAATTTTTGCCCCTAATATAGGATGATGATATGGCTTTCGGGTAAATTATTTGTCCAGAACGCTAATACCACGGATGACTGGCGCAGCGCAAAGCCGGATTCTGAACTTTACTTGAAACGTTTTGGATGCCGGGTTATTCTAATGCGTCTAAAATCCTACTGGCTACGGACAAGAAAAGCCTGACCACAACGCAGTCAGGCTTTTTTTTGAGAAAATTCCTAAATCTATACCTCCTCCGCTAACAGCTTGATTTTCCCCAAAGCCCGCTCCCAGGCTGAGTTCATGGAATCGAAAGAGTCCTCCACGGTACCAACCCGCACGCTAAGTTCGGTTTGATCTTCTCTATCGGTGATCATGTACGTCTCCTCGCAACCCTTGACGCTCATGGCGTCTTCGCTCGTATAATCCTCTTCCCCGGCAAAAACCAAACCCTGGTACTCGACCGAAAGCATGAGGTGCGGTTGGTTCACAATCACCTCGCCTACGAGGCCGCCGCCGCTTAGGTCGGTAAAAAGTACTTTGCTGCCTTCCTCCCAGGTAGTTTCGGGCCGGGCACCCAAACTAAACTCGCCATACCAGCGCGGTGTGAATGAGTCATCGGTGAGTACTTCCCATATCTTTTTCCTGGAAGCGTCGATTTGAATCGCTTTTTCGATGGTTTTCCTTTTCATCAATAGCTGCGTTAACATTGGGTAGTTGTAATTTTTGCTTAGTTGAGTAATTAATGATGGTGGGAATATGTTGGAAAGCGGAGTACGGAGTATTGTATTTGTATTATATCAAAGGCCGAATTACCACAATTATATAATACAATCAAAATATATAGTGATTTTGTAAACTAGTATCAGCAGATGATGGAAAACCTCGAAACGAGAATAAAGTTTTAACTACCTGACTAGAAGATATTTTATTTTGAAAATAAGGAAGTTCTAACGCTTTGCGTTTAAATAGTCCTTCCACTCGTCAATGTCGGTGAGGGGCTCCAACAAAGTATAGCTGGCATCATTTTTTGCCAGAATTTGCTTAGTTTTTTCCAGGAGTTCAGGCTGGCTCCAGGGCATATCGTCAAAAATTTCCTCGTATAAAAGATTCATGCCCAGTAGATAATAACCGCCGTCGGTCGAAGGGCCTAGTACCACGTCGTATAAAAGAAGTTGAGTAAATGCTTCCTGCAAATGCTGCGGTGTCAAATCCAGGCAATCGCTGCCGATGATGACGACGCGGTCGGCTCCCTGCGCAAACTGCTCACGGAAGGCCTGCTTCATGCGGTCACCGAGGTTGCCATTCTGGGGCTGCAGTGCCTTATGCCAGCCATTCCATAGGTCGTCGTCGTTGATGTGATCGCCGTAATAGACCGTCTTGGTGTAGTTCTCGTTGGGCAGGGTCTCGGCGGTTTGGTGAGTGTATTCCAGCAATTCGCGGTATATCTCGACGGCTCTGGGATGGCCGACGGTCTTCGCAATGCGGGTCTTAACATTGCCTTCAACGGGGTTTTTTACAAAAATAATCAGGGCGGGTCGTGGCATAATTTGGTAGTTTTGTTCTTCGGCTACGCTCAGAATGACAATTGCCTATGTCATTCTGAGCGTAGTAGAAGACAGTCATATAAATCGAAACGTACAACGAACCTCATGCCCAAAAAGATCATATTTTCCGAAAAAGCCCCCGCGCCCATCGGGCCTTATAGCCAGGCCGTCATGGTCAACGACACGCTTTATGTTTCAGGCCAAATCGCTTTTGAAGAATCGCAAGTCGGCGATGTTAAGACCGAAGCCAAGCAAGTCATGGAAAATATCGGCCATATCCTTGCTGCTGCCGGACTAACCTACGCCCATATCGTCAAATCCAGCATTTTCTTAAAAAACATGGACACCTTCACAATGGTTAATGAAGTATATGGATCGTACTTCGAGAACGAGCCGCCCGCCCGCGAAACCGTGCAGGTGGCAAAATTGCCGAAGGATGTAAACGTGGAGATTTCGGTGATCGCCGTATCGTAAGCTATTGGCTTCACTATTCTTCAACAGATAATAACCTGTATTTGAATGACTGATAAATCAGTACGCGTACGATTTGCGCCTAGTCCGACCGGCCCCTTACATGCGGGTGGTGTGCGCACGGCGCTTTATAATTACCTTTTTGCCCGGCAGACGGGCGGTCAGATGCTGCTACGCATTGAGGACACCGATCAGGCGCGTTACGTGCCGGGGGCGGAAAACTACATTTTGGAAGCGCTGGCGTGGCTAGGAATATCCATCGACGAGGGCCCCAACGTCGGCGGGCCTCACGCGCCTTACCGACAGTCGGAGCGAAAGGAGATGTACCGTGATTACGCCGAGAAGTTGGTTTTTGAGGGCAAGGCTTATTACGCTTTCGATACGCCCGAGGAGCTGGATGCCATGCGCAAGCGGCTGGAAGAAGCCAAAGTACCCGCCGCGCAGTACAACGCCATCACGCGGTTGCAGATGACCAATTCGCTGACGCTGCCGATCGGCGAAACCAAGAAGCGGCTGGAAAGTGGCGAGCCGTATGTGATCCGTATGCAGATACAGCCCAAGGACGACATCCGTTTCAACGACCTCATCCGCGGCTGGGTAGTGGTGCATTCGTCGCAGATCGACGATAAAGTACTTCTTAAATCCGACGGGATGCCGACTTATCATCTGGCCAATATCGTGGACGACCACCTGATGGGTATTACGCACGTAATCCGCGGTGAGGAGTGGCTACCTTCGGCTCCGATGCATGTGCTGCTGTATCGGTACTTGGGTTGGGAGGCAACGATGCCGCAATTCGCGCACTTGCCCTTACTGCTCAAACCCGACGGCAACGGCAAACTCTCTAAGCGCGACGCCGACCTGGGGGGCTTCCCGATTTTCCCGCTGCAATGGACTGACCCCAAGACGGGCGAAGTCGCCAAAGGCTTCCGTGAAGAAGGCTACTACCCCGAAGCCACGGCCAACTTCTTGGCGCTGTTGGGCTGGAATGCGGGAACCGAGCAGGAGATTTTCTCGATGGAAGAACTCATCGAGGCATTTAGTTTCGAGCGCGTTCATAAGTCGGGAGCGAAGTTCGATATTCAGAAAGCAATGTGGTTCAACCAGCAGTACCTGAAAGACAAAGACGACCGCACGATGGCCGCGCAGGTGCAACCGCTTTTTGCTAATAAGGGAATCGAAATTTCCGACGAGCAGGCCATTCAAATCGTCCATTTGCTGAAAGACCGCGTCCATTTTGTCCGTGAGATCGTGGACGAATCAGCCTTTCTTTTCTCTGCTCCTGAAAGCTACGATCAGGATATTGTTGGCAAAAAGTGGAATGAAGACGCGCAGCGTGGTATCGCTGCCCTCGCCGATACCCTAGATACGTACGATGGCGAGTTCGGAGCCGATAATATCAAGCACATTCTGGCCGAAACCATGGAAACCATTGGGATAAAAATGGGGAAAATCATGCAGGCTTTGCGGTTAGCTGTGACGGGTTCAGGCACCGGGCCAGACCTGATGGTAACGATGGAGATTTTAGGAAAAGAAGAGGTAATGCGCCGCTTACGGCGGGCGGTGGCGGTTTTGTGAGTCCACCTTCCAAGCAGTCAAACCCGCCAGTAAATGGCCCGAACGCACCGCTCACTCGAAGAAACTTGCCATTTTCGGCAAGCTTCTTTACATTAGTGGCTGTGGTGGACTGTCGGCACACTACTATTGATAGGTAAATTATTATGTAAAGCCGACCCCTGCGGGGTGTACGACGCCAAAATTGGCAATATTGCTATCAACGGTTGACCCCGCTGGGGTTGCCTTTTATCCCCCGCTGGGGTTGCCTTTTATCCTTCGAGTATTCATGGCTAAGAAAAAACAACCTGACCCCAATGCGCCGGAAGTCGAAAAGCCCCGCGTTCATAAAGACCTGGAAGGCTTCGACATCCAAATCAATTCCTTCGGCGAAATCACCACGAGCTTCGACATGGACCGCGTCAACGAATTCCTGAATAAAAACGTGGATGACAAAAAACTCCGTGACCGCGAGGACATTCCGGGAAGGAAAACCCGCAAGAAGAAGCGAAAATCTTCGGAGGAGGAAGAATGAAAGGTTGTGTAATTGTTGAATCGTGTAATCGTGGAATTGTTTGAACTCTTCAACCACTTTCTACAATTCAACATCAACTACACAATTAAACAGTTCAACGATTAAACAAAAACCCATTTTCGCTAATCCCTTAAACGTAACGAAATGACTTCACACGAAATAGACTACAAGATCATTGGCGAGGACATCCAGGTAGTGGAGGTCGAGCTTGACCCCAATGAAACAGTGATCGCCGAAGCCGGGGCCATGCTCTACATGGAAGACGGCCTTCAATTCGAAACCAAAATGGGCGATGGCTCCGAGGCGAATCAGAGCATCATGGGCAAGATATTCCAAGCTGGCACGCGGCTCATTACCGGTGAATCACTTTTCATGACGCACTTTACCAACCGGGGCGTTGGCAAGCGGAAAGTTGCTTTTGCTGCTCCTTATCCCGGTACGATTATGCCCATTGACCTGAGCAAAATTCCTGGCAACGAGCTTATCGTGCAAAAGGATGGCTTCTTGTGCGCCGCACTGGGAACGAGCATGAAAATTCACTTTAATCAGCGCATTGGCTCGGGACTGTTCGGCGGTGAAGGCTTCATTTTACAAAAATTGCGCGGCGACGGCATGGCGTTCGTCCACGCGGGTGGTGTCATGATGGAGCGGCAGCTCAACAATGAAATGCTGCGCGTGGACACGGGTTGCGTCGTTGGCTTCGAACCTAGCGTTAGCTTCGATCTTCAGCGGGCGGGGGGACTAAAATCTATGGTCTTCGGCGGCGAGGGAATGTTCCTGGCTACGTTACGTGGCACCGGAAAAGTGTACTTGCAGTCTATGCCGATCTCGAAACTTATCGACCGCCTATCGCCGCGTGGTGGCAACGCGAAGAAGGAGAGCGGCTCCGTGTTGGGCGGCTTAGGAGATTTGTTTGAAGGATAAAAAAACCTTTTATCTCCCGATACTGACGTACGTCCCATAATTCCCCAGAGAAGTCCGTTTTTTTTCGTAAATTACGGATGCATTTGTTTGCCGAGCGGAAGTCTTCCCTAGCGTAGGCTTCCGCTTCTTATCTTTTTAATTAACCTACTATCATCATGTTTTTTATTGTCATCGGCCTGCTCCTTTTGGTGGCGGGCTTTGCTATCAATACGCCTTCGATGCCCGTTTCGCAGTATTCGCGGCCCGTCAAAATCGCTGGCATCGTCATTGCGCTGGTTGGCGCGCTTACCGCCAGCATCCGGCAGATTGACGCTGGCACCGTGGGTGTGCAATCGCTGTTCGGTAAAGTCGGCTCCAACGTGTTGGAGAACGGTCTGAATTTTGTCAATCCATTGGTGGATGTCGCCGTTTTCGACACCAAGACCCAGAATTATACCATGTCGGCTATGTCTGCCGAAGGCGAACAGTTAGGCGACGACGCTATCCGGGTACTATCCGCCGACGGATTGGAAGTGGTCATCGACCTCACGGTTTTGTACAAAATCGTGCCCAGTGAGGCACCAGTCATCTACAAGCAAATCGGCCGGGACTATAAGGACAAAATCGTGCGGCCTGTGACCCGGACTCGCATCCGTGACAACGCGGTTTATTACGATGCCGTTTCGCTTTATTCTAAAAAACGTGACGAGTTTCAGGACCGGATCTACAAAACCATCGCTAAAGATTTCAAAGATCGAGGCCTTATTTTGGAACAACTCCTGATTCGTAACATCAACTTACCCGAGTCGGTCAAGAAGACTATCGAGTCGAAGATCAACGCTGAGCAGGATGCCCAAAAAATGGAATTCGTTCTCCAAAAAGAGAAGCAAGAGGCTGAGCGTAAGCGCGTGGAGGCTAAGGGCATCTCCGATTACCAGACCATCATCGCCAGCAGTCTGACAGACCGTCAGTTGCAGTACGAGATGATTAACGCCCAGAAAGAACTCGCCCAATCGCCCAATTCTAAGATCGTCATCATGGGTGGCGGTAAGGGGAGCGTACCGTTTATCCTGAGCGATAAGTAGAATGAAACCTGTACAAAAAAAGGAGCGTAACATGGGTTAAGCTCCTTTTTTTGTGCCTTGTCTCTTAGCGATCATGTTCGCATCACTTTCCTAAAAACGCTGCTAATCCCGCCAAATCATCCGTGCCAATGTAGTCTACGCCCAATTCTTTCAGGGTTTGGTAACCAAGATCGGTATTGGGCGTCGCCCACAAGCGCACGAGTTTCTTTTGGGCGTGCTGTAGTTCGACAAAGGTCGCAATGCGCTGACGAATTTCCGGATTCAGCGGCTGCTTGCCGTCCCAATATTTTCCAAAACTGAGCATACTACTACTCACCAGCACCACGTAAGAGGAGGTAATTTTTGGATAGACCAACTCCTTGCGCCCATCAAAGGTAAAGAGCTTGTCTTGAGCGAACATTTCCTCGGGCGGGGGCATTTCGCCACTGACGACGATACGGACGTGCCGCAGCTCTTTGCGGTGAGGCTCCAGCATTTTTTGCAGTGCGCTCAGCGTAGCGGGGCCAGTATTTTTGATGTCGATCAGCCATTGAATTTCGCGATGCCCAGCGTAAGGCCAGCCCTTATTTTCGCTAATCTTCTGCAAAATTGGTTCCAGGTATAGTGCTTTCAGCGTGCGTTCGGGCTTTATGTCGTCTTTGTTGTGTGCGACGTAGAGTTCGCCATCCTGCAGAAATACATCTGCCTCGACGGAGCCGAAACCCAATTGATAGGCTGCCTGGAAGGGACGTTCTTGTTCGTAATCGTTGTGAGAATGTGCATTGGCAGTGGTATAGATCGTGGGTTGGGCATTTGTCGCATAAACAAAGTTGCAAGACAGCAAGACAAGCAGAAGGAAGCGATGCGCAGGTGTCGATTTTTTGAGAAGGATCATATCAGAAAACAGTTTTGGCGAAAAACAACGATCAAAAGAACACTAACGTTCCGGAATTAAATATTGAAGCTGTTTAAAGTTTTTAAGTATTTGATAAACAATAGACTTGTGTTTCAGTCTTTTGACTCAGTTTAGTAAAATATTTTTGGACACCGAAACTCTTTGATTCAGGTGGAGATAACTAACTGGCTAATTGTGAGCTATCTAAGCTAATCTAAAATAACTTTAAACAACTTCATTAAGTTAGATGTCGGTTTATACGTTTGATGTTGCTAAATTAGGGAAATCAGTAGAGGAGAGGTACCGATGCCAGATATCAGTTCCAATTATGAACGATTTAATGATGCAAGCAACTCTCATCTCTGTTTGCGCGTATCACTTTAAAGACCCAAAGCATGTCCGAGCATAACTCCGCCGCTATACTTGAACTGCTCGACGGCTGCTTGCAGGGTAACCGTCGTAGCCAGGAATTGCTCTACAAGCAATTTTATGGCTACGCTATGAAGCTGTGTATGAGGTACGCGCGTAGTCAGGATGAGGCGAAAGAAATATTAAACGATGGATTTTTCAAGGTATTCACCAAACTGGAAACCTTCGATAAAAAGCGTCCTTTCAAAACGTGGATGGGACGCGTAATGATTAACACGGCTCTGGATCAGTATCGCCGCGAGGCCAAGCACCAAGTCTATGAAGATATCCGCTCTGCGGAAAATGTGGTGGCAGTCAACGAAACGGCTGTAAGCAGAATGGCCCACCAGGAATTGCTCGAACTAGTGCAGCAGCTGCCGCCCGCCTACCGCACGGTGTTTAGCCTAGCGATCCTGGATGGCTATACCCACGAGGAAATTGCCGAGGAACTGGGTATTTCGGTAGGGGCGTCGAAGTCAAACCTGTCGCGGGCGCGGGGAAAATTGAGAGAAATGTTAGCTAATAAAAGTATGGAAGAATATGAAAGAGTTGTCCGATAAAGAACTGGACGAACTCTTCCGTAAATCAGCCGAAGAGTTTGAACCCAGGTACGAAGCCAGCGACTGGAACGACCTGCGCCGCCGCCTCGACGAGGCCGATGGCGTAACAGGCGGCGGCTGGCTGAAAAGCGCGGCCCCCTGGCTGGTGGGTGTGCTGCTGCTTTTGCTCGGGGGAGCAGGAGCCTACTATTACGGAGCAGGGGAAAGTGAGTCGGCATTTGTTAAAACGGAAAAAATCTTGTCGGCTTCCGAAAAACCTTTGTCGGGCCGAGCTGCTACGGAGACAGAAACAAGTACCCAAACAAAGATTTTGCCCGATTTGGCTCAGAACGATCATGATACACAGACTTTCGCTCCGGAACTCAGTAACTCTGGTGCAGAAAATCTTAGTGCAAAAGGAGAAAAGAACCGAATTCGGAAGCCTAATAGAAAGGTATATAAAGCGGCGTCTTCAAGGAGACCGATTGCTAGTGAAGAAATAAAAGAATTGCCCCGGAACCCGGCGAGCGTAAGCGGAGTGCGCAAGCCAACTGACCCCAACCGGGAAAGGGGTGATGGGGCAATTCTTTTATCCAAAAGAGTACCCTCGCTAAAGTCGAGAGAAGGTAACGGCGGTTTGGGTAACGAGTCCACTCTAATTATTGAAGAATCGCCTGCTTCCAAAGTAGAGAATGAATCCGTAGAAATGGAGTCCAAGTCCCGGCAATCCAATTCCTCCAATAACCCGGTAAGTTCATTCCAGGAAAAGCAAGAAGATATTTCGCTACGGAACGAGTGGCTCACTCTGAGTAAATTGTCCGCCAGGGAAATGCTCCGGAGGGATGCTCCTTCTTTTCCCACCATTGCTTACAGAGAAACCGAAAGCAGCGATACCGCTACTCCTGAAAAAGCTGTCAACGATGTACCCCTCTGGTCGGTCAGGATTGGTATTGCACCCGACCTTAGCACGGTGCGGATGTCGGAAATGATGACCACTATGCGCCCCGGTCCGTCGGCCTCGCTGTTGGTGGATTTCAATCTCAATGACAATTGGTCTTTACAGACCGGCGTCATCCGCAGCCTGAAAAATTACAACGCTCAGTTTGATGACTATAACGGTTCCGAAGAGTGGGGTAATGATCCGATGCCAGCCAGCATATATGGCGATTGCCGGGTATTTGAACTCCCCGTAAATCTGCGCTACGATTTTGGCTATAACCTCAGCTCCCGGCAAAAGGCGCGGTGGTTCGTGGGCGCAGGCGTATCGTCGTACAAGATGCAGAGCGAAAAATATACGTACAACTACCCTAGTTATAGTTCCGGGCGACGTGCGCCAAAGGAAATGGCCAAAGGAACGGGCTGGTATTTTCTGAGTCACGCCAATGTTTCGGTAGGTTACGAACACCGCCTGACCCGTCGGCTTTCGGTCGTAGCCGAGCCTTATCTCAAAGTGCCGCTGCGAGGCGTCGGCTGGGGAAAAGTTAACCTTTTTTCGGCTGGAATTTGGTTCTCAGCTCGTTACACGCCCGTCTTCAAGAAATCGATTCGATAGCGGCTGAACTCCGGATAATACCCACTCAGCGGATAAGTCTCCCATCTCAAATATAAGTTGTCTTATTTTTGAGTAAAAGCGAAGAATTGAAACAACTTTATTTATATTTGAAAAATAAATGATGTATCGACATTGGTTTCAGTTGGGCATCCGTTTAGCTTATTTTCATCAGAAAACCATCCAAACTATGGAAACGAAGGAAAAGAACACTGTGAACCGAGGAGAGTTTTTGCGTAGTCTGGGGCTGAGTACCTCGGCGCTGATGGCTTTTTACTGCATGGGAACCACGCTGAGCTCGTGTAGCACCAAGGACGACGACCCCGCCCCGGCGACGCCTACGACCCCTGGCGGTACGGCTGCCGTGACGGGTACCACTATGGGCAGCGGTATAAATTTTAATATTGACTTAAATGCCTATAAGGCGAAAGACCTCAAAAAGGAAGGTGAGTTCGATATATTTGGTGATACCATCGTGATTGCTACAGCCAACAAAAAATACGTCGCTCTGTCGAAGGCTTGCACGCACCAGGGAACCACCGTCAACTACCGATCGGCCAGTAACGATATTTTGTGTCCCAACCACGGCTCCCAATTCAAGCTCGATGGTACAGTGCAGAAAGGCCCGGCAGCTTCCCCGCTCACCGTGTTCAAGACCACGTTGAGCGCCGACGGGAACTCGCTGAATGTGAAAGCCTAAAAGCCCAGATGCTGTCGCCTATGCCCCCTCTCCGCCTGCTTTTCTGTTTGCTCATTATCCCGCTGGCTTCAGTGGCGCAGGACGACTTGCTGGGTGAGTTGGAAAAACAGGCCGGGACGCAACAAACCGTCCCCGTGGCAGCAACTTTCAAATCCACGCGGATCATCAACGGGCAATCAGTCGAGACTGTCAAGCGCAACCATCTCGATTTTCGCATTTCACACCGCTTCGGGCGGCTGAACTCGGGGGCTTACGAACTCTTTGGGCTTGACCAGGCCGTAATGCGGTTGGGCTTCGAATATGGCCTGACGGACGACCTAATGATCGGCGTGGGCCGCAGCGGAGAGCAGAAAGCCTACGATTTTTTCGGAAAGTACAAGCTGCTGCGTCAAACCCCCGGACGCATACCCGTATCTGTAACGCTGTTCGGAAGCACAGTTATCCGCACCCAAAAATCGTTCGTGCCGGGCGAGACATTCAGTTTCCAAGATAAACTAACTTACACCGGGCAGGTGCTTGTTGCTCGTAAAATTAACGAGAACCTTTCATTGCAGCTTTCCCCTACCTACCTCTACCGAAACAAGCCGGAACTCGTCGGAGACGAACGCTTGCTCTTGGCCCTAGGCGTGGGCGGAAGGCTGAAAGTGAGTCGCCGGGTATCTATCAACGCGGAGTACTTTTACGCATTCCGTGAGAGAAACGACGACCTGCCTTACCACAACTCCCTCGCTGTGGGCGTGGACATCGAAACGGGCGGCCACGTTTTTCAGCTGCACTTTACCAATTCACTCGGGATGATCGAGAAGCAGTTCATCGGCGAAACATCGGGGGCTTGGGATCAGGGCGACATTCACTACGGATTCAATATCTCACGGACATTTAGTTTCAACAAAAAGAAAAATCCTGTTGTTAACTGACCACTTCAAAATATGCTTTTTGGCCCTGTCGATAATTTTTCCGTCATCGGAAATCTTAGCGCAGAGCAAACTCTACGCTACCACTTCCGGCCAGACTTCCTTCCATTCCAGCACGCCCGCCGAAGACATCAATGCTGTTAATAAAAAAACGCAGGTGCTGCTCAACACGGCCACGGGAGAGATGGCTGTACTGATGAGCATGCGTGACTTCGACTTTCCCAACGAGCTTATGGAAGAGCATTTTAATGAAAACTACATGGAGTCGGAAAAGTACCCCAAAGCTACCTTCAAAGGGAAGCTGGATCAGCCCGTGGATTTTTCAAAAAACGGTAGTTATCAGTTGTCTGCTTCGGGTACTTTCACAGTACACGGCGTCAGCCAACCCCGAAAACTAAATGGCACATTATCAGTGCAAAATGAAAGAGTTAGCGTCGACGCAAAATTCGACGTAGCCTTGGTCGATCACAAAATTGAAGTACCCAAGATAGTTTTCGTGAAAATTGCTCAGGTTATTGAAGTGCGGGCTAATTATGACTTGGTGCCTTACAAGAAGTAAGGATGTGAGGCGGGAAAGAGACAGGTTTGCTTTTACTTCAAGAAAAAGGGAGCTTATCAGATAGAGGAAACATATGCTTGACAAGTTGTAAGAAAGAGGGTAATTTTAGGCTAGTTTTTAGAAGAAAAGAAGCATAGCCATGAAACCAAACCCGCTTGACGAACTTATCAATGGCAGCCTGTTGCATCAATCGGTAACGGAACGGCTGGACACCGCCGAGGCTAGTTCGGGGGCAATGGACAGCGAACTGCTGGAATTGATTTTCGATCTCTACGACGATGACCGCGATTTCCCCTACCAAAAAATCAGGAAATTTTCCATCGGCGAAATCCTGGCGTACCTACAAGCGACGCACCGCTACTACCTTACTAAAAAACTTCCCGAAATCGAGCAGTCGTTGCTTCACATTTTTAGCCGCTACGGCAAGACGCACGAACTGCTGGCCGAGCTTTGCTTTTTCTTCAACGACTACAAAAACGACCTGATTGAACACGTCAAGATGGAGGAGCGGGAGTTTTTCCCCTACATCAAACGCCTCGTGAAGGCGGCGCAGGGCGAACTGGCCGAAGAAGAAGTTGCCAATCTGCTCGCCACGGCGTCTATCGCCCAATTTACCGACCATCACGACTCCATCGAAGATGAGTTGAAGGAAGTAAGTACTATCATCAAGCGCTACTCCGAGTACGAAACTACCCCGCTGCCTTACCGTGTATTCCTCAACCAGGTCGAACTATTTGAACTGGAACTCCGCAAGCACGC
>NZ_JBGSXF010000310.1:0-11387 GCF_041751555.1 Persicitalea sp.
TGATGCTGGGGTTTTGGGTATGTGAAGTATGCAATCCAAGAGCAAAATAAAAAGCCAATGGTTGGAAAACCACTGGCTTTTTATTAAAAAATTTCCGCGGGCAATTTTGCTTAGAACCGATACCCGAAATTGACGCCCAGCATCAGGGTAGTTTCGCCACTTTGGTAGCCCTGAAAGGCTGCCCGCGCCCCGAGATTGCAGCGATGGGAAAGGTTCAGTTCCCCCTCGGCGATGAGCGAGTAGCCGATCGTCAGGTAGTTTTGGGGGCGATCGTACTTGGGCGGATCGATGATGTAATCAAAGATT
Source organism: Persicitalea sp. (assembly GCF_041751555.1). Lineage (NCBI taxonomy): Bacteria > Pseudomonadati > Bacteroidota > Cytophagia > Cytophagales > Spirosomataceae > Persicitalea > Persicitalea sp. Next base: position 307 of record NZ_JBGSXF010000310.1, read on the forward strand.
TCAGGAAATTCCTTCAAGGAGCCTGGGTAATACACACCATAGTAGTTGGGACTGGAATCAGATACGAAGCGTAAAGACGGCCCCACACCCAGGCGTACTTTACTACGATCGTACCGCCAAGGCGAAGCGTACAGGTTGAGGTCAAGCGCGGCAGAGCCCTTCGTGAACCTCATTTCATCCACGTAAGGCGCGCCAATTCGTGGGTTATTTACATAAATAGAGCTTGAACCTGACCCAAAGCCAAACTGCACCGACGGAGCCAGCGTTAGGTAGTTGTTCAGCCTGCGGTTGTACTCGTTGTAGTAGTTCAAGCCCGTGAGGTCGCCCGAGCCAAACAGGATCGTCGTTACACCCGCCTTGATATTATTGTGATAAGTGTTCGGAAACACGGCGCGCTGAGCGTAAAGCGCATTTCCTGCAAGCAGGAATAATCCAATGAGCATTGACTTTTTCATCGCCTGAGTTTTTTAATTGATAACAATGTGATTGACAGCGCAAATGTGATTGACAGCGCAAATGTAGCAGATATTTCAGTTACGCAAATATTATTTTTAGTGCCTGAAACTAGCTTTTCAACTACATGTATTTTGCAAGGACTCAGGCTCCTAACCCGTCGTTTCTCATTTCTCTAAAATCCAACCGAGAGGTTTGTCTTCTATGTCCAGAATGTCAAAGTTGTTTAGCAGGGTGAAGAGTGGCTCATCAGGAAAATCATTTATCCTGAGAAGTATTATCCTGTCGCCTGACTCCCTATAGAAATACCTCGGATTGTTGGGATGCCTCTTCCAATAGATTATAGATTCAAGTAGTTCTGTGGTTTCCAACTTACCGTAGATCAGTTACGTCTATTTGCGCGTTTTTGATTTCATCTAAAACCCTTTCAGCTCCGGCATCCAGTAGCTCTTCGGCCAAAGAGGCGCCTATTTTTTCGGGATGAGCGGGAGAGCCCTCTTCTACTTGGCGACGAATCATTTCACTACCGTCCAGACTGACAACACCGCCCGATATATTGATTTTCCCCTCGACCAAAGTAGCCAGGGCAAAAAGCGGCACGCTGCATCCACCTTGTAAGCGGCGCAAGAAAGCCCGCTCTGCCCGGAGGCACAGCGAGGTTTCGACGTGGTTGAGCAGATTGCCAACCGCTTCTTTCTTCGCTTCATCCAGCGACACGGCGCATTCGATGGCGACGCTGCCCTGGCCCACGGCGGGCGTGAATTCTTCGAGCGAAAGGTACTCGGCAATCTGCGCGTCATAACCCATGCGGTGGACGCCAGCGTAGGCCAGCAACAGCGCGTCGCAATGACCTTCGCTGAGTTTGCGCAGGCGGGTTTGTAGGTTGCCGCGCATGTCCACCGTCGTCAAGTGCGGATAAAAATGTTTCAAAAGGGCAATGCGACGAGTCGATGAAGTACCGATGATGAAGGGCTTAGCTTGATTTAGGGAGAGGCTGGTGTCGTGGCTAATCAGCACGTCGTTGGACTTTTCGCGCTCGGTAAAGGCCAGTATTTCAAAATCATCGCCCAAGTCTGACTGCAAGTCCTTGGCGCTGTGGACAGCAATGTCGATGCCGCCGTTGTGAAGTTGCGCTTCCAATTCTTCGGTAAAAATACCTTTGCTGCCGATTTTGGATAAAGCTTTGTCCAAAATCTTATCTCCCATTGTTTTAATGATGACCACTTCGGTGGAGATACCGCCCTCTTGCAGTTTTTCTTCTACGAAATGTGCTTGCCACAAGGCCAGCTTGCTACCGCGGGTGCCGATTTTGATGTGCATGTCAATAGGTGATAGTCTTCTGATGTTTGAGCCGCAATTTACCAGAATTGTTGGAAGTACTTTGAAAGCAAAGAAGACCAAGTCACGCCCGTATCGTCAGATCCGGTTTTGAAGGCAAGTGCACTTTGACCTCTTTCAATAATCGAACTACCTCAGACGGTTCGATCGGTCTGTTCAAAAAACCGATGGCTTCCAACTCCTGGTGCAGGGCGCCCTTGGGCCGCTAACGCAATGTACTTTACGATTGCCCTAACAAACGGCACCGTAGTCAGGTCATTTTGCTCATCTGCTCCCCTGAGCTGATGATAAACAGGAGTCGCTGTTGGGTAGACTTTACTTTCCAAGATTGTGGCTTATTTAAGGTAACTTTGCAACTCTCTGTACAGAGTTGCGCTCTGTGGGTACCATTTATCTCCCTTTATTTTTTCTAGCAAATTTATCAATGCAGACAATTCCTGCGAAAGGCTATGAGTAGCATCCCTCTCGTTTATTTGGTAGATGACGATCCGGACGATCGGCATTTTCTCAGGCAAGCCCTTCTGCAAACGAAGCACGGAATGGAAGTCATTGAAGCAGCTAGTGGATTTGAATTGATGAAGCTGATCCAGGAAGAAGGACGACGGCTCGCCACACTAATCCTGATGGATATGAATATGCCAAAAATGAGTGGCGTGGAAACCGTTCGAGCAATGCGTTCGAATCCGGGTTTTCCCGTCATCCCGGTGGTCATGATCTCGACTACCAACAACCCTGCCTTTATCCAAACTGCCTTTGACGTGGGAGTAGCCGAGTTTGTATCCAAGCCAGCTACGATCCAAGGATTTACCGATATGGCCAATAAACTCATTACTCGTTATTTGGGGTAATCGTTTTTTGAGTGAAAGCTGGGAATTTCTCGCTATTAAAGCTCCGTGGGCTGTACGACGGGAAGCGTGATGATAATGGTGCTTCCAGTGTCCTCCCGGGAATTGATTGACATGGTTCCGTAGTGATTAGAGACAATTTTTTTGCACAAAGCCAGCCCCATCCCCATGCCTTCCGATTCGGAGTCCAGCTTATTGAAAAAGCCCATCACGTAGGTACCATATTGGTTGTCAAAGCCTTTTCCGTTGTCCGTTATTTCTACTCTTAAATAATCTATGTAGCGGTACTTGTCCTTGCTGAACTGGTAGCTGTTTTCCTCTACCGTTGCCGACCTAATTGTGACGCACAAGGGGATATGCGCCCTCCTGTTTTGAATAGCGTTCTTAATCAACTCCGTAAAAAGTAGCTTCATCTGGATAGGGCGCACCTCTATAGGAAGTATCTCACCTACTTTAAGCTCGAAGTCAGCAAAACCCGTCACTTGTATTGAATCGACCTTCGCCTGTGCAATGATGTATTCTAGTTCGATGGTCGTAAGTGGTTCTTTATTAGCTTCCACGCTGACAAATTCCTGTAGACTTTGGGTCAAAGCCCGTAGCCGGGCTACGGAAGACTGGATTTTTAGAAAATAGGCGTGAAGGTTTGGGTCTTCGCTTGCCTTTTCGGCGCTCAGCACCATATCCAAATAAATGGCTATCTTTCGGATAGGCTCCTGCAAATCGTGCGAGAGTACTTTGTTTAATTGTACATACTCCTGATTTCGCTGAATGAGAACGGCTATCTGGCGATCCAGATTCTGCCGGTGCTCTTCCAATTCCGTCTGAAGGCCTTTCAACTGCTCGTTATTTTCGAGGGCTTTTTGCAGGCTCTTTTTTGAGTCAAGAATTTCACTTTCGTACTTCTGCCGCTCCCGCACCGTAATGAAGATACACAGGTTGATGGGTTTTTCGCTCTTGGCATCCCGGATGGCATTGATCATAACGGGGACACTCTCGCCTACTTTGGAGCGTAGCATAAAGAAAATCTCACTTACTTTTCCATTTAGCCTTAGCAAAGGGAAAAAATGAGTTTGGTAGAAAAGTCTGCTGGAAAAGGTGAAGATACGATCCAGTTTCTGGCCGATCAGTTCGGCCGACTCATAACCCAGTGCCTCGCACAGGAAAGCATTGACAAACTCAATGGTACCCTCATCCCCAAACACCAGGCAGGCGCAGGGCATGGTTTGCACGATGTATTCGGCATTGTAATTGACTTCCAAGAAGTTCAGGTTAAGGCAGGCGCTTCAAGATACTCTTTCATAAGGCGGACGGTTTCTTCCGGGGCGCTCATGTGCGGACAGTGTCCGGTAGCGCTCATAAGCACCAGGCTACTTTTGGGCAAGTGGTCGCTCAGGTAGTTGCCCACTTCGGCGGGTGCCACCATATCATCCGAACACTGCATGATCAGCGAGGGGTGACGGACCTTGTGGAGATCCCGCCGATTGTCGGACAGGAAAGTGACTTCGGCAAACTGCCGGGCAATGACGGGATCGGTGGAGCAGAAACTCTCGGTGAGTTCCTGACCTAGCTCCGGACTATCGGGATTTTTCATGATGGCTGGAGCCAGAAAGTTAGCCCACCCAATGTAGTTTCGTTCCATGGTCGTAAGCAGTTCCTCAATATCCGAACGCTCGAAGCCTCCTGTGTACTCCTGGTCATTAACGTAACGCGGGGAAGGGCCGATCATAATGATTTTCTGGAAAAAGTTGGGTTCTTTGATGGAGGCCAGCACCCCTATCATGCTGCTTACCGAGTGCCCCACAAAAATAATGTCCCTTAGCTCTAACGCCCGGCAAATATCGAGTACGTCCTCGGCGTAGCCATTCAGGTTGGCGTACCGCTCGGGATTATACGCGCTGATATCCGACTGTCCGCTCCCCACATAGTCGAACAGGATTATCTTGTATTCCTCTTCAAAAGCAGGCCAAATGTAACGCCACATTTGCTGGGCACAGCCGAATCCATGCGCAAACAGCATGGGGGTAGTGCCTTTACCAAACACTTGTACATTGTTCCTTTTTAATACATCAGTGTGCATTGTATCGCGATTATTGCTTAAATCCAACTTTAAAAACTTGAACCAATAAATATACTACTCATTTTGGACTACCCATACTTTGAACCTCTGGTTTTATTGTTATTACCCTAGGCTTACCTTTGCGCGATGCAAACCACCGCCAAGCCGAAAAGTACCACACCCGGCGAATCCTCGCTGAATTCTTTCCCACAGCGCATCTTCACTACACAGTTCTGGCTGCTCAGCACAAGTTCATTCCTGTTCTTTGGGAGTTTCAATATGCTCATTCCCGAACTACCCGCTTACCTTACCAGTATGGACGGAGCCGAACACAAAGGTCTTATAATCAGCTTATTCACGCTCACCGCCGGGATTTCCCGACCGTTCAGCGGCCGCCTGACTGACCGCATCGGGCGCATTCCGGTGATGGTCTTCGGGTCGCTGGTGTGCGTGGTGTGTGGTTTTCTGTACCCGATTTTTGTTACTGTCGTGCCCTTTTTGCTGTTGCGATTGGGCCACGGCTTTTCCACAGGATTCAAGCCGACGGGCACTGCGGCCTATATCGCTGACATCGTTCCCGCGCACCGCCGGGGCGAGGCTTTGGGGATTTACGGCATGGCAGTGAGTGTCGGCGCGGCGTTGGGACCCGCCATCGGGAGTTGGATAGCCATTGCGTTTTCACTGAATGCGCTGTTTTACACTTCTTCTTTTGCCGCTTTCCTTTCCATCGCCATCTTGCTCAACATGAAGGAAACGCTGCCCAACCCGTCGCGGCTTTCCTGGGAGGCCTTTAAAATCACGCGTAAAGATGTCTTCGAGCCGCGCGTGTTCTCGCCCTCGTTGGTCGTGTTTCTGACGTACTTCAGCTTCGGGGCGGTGCTGACGCTCATCCCTGATTTCAGCGATTCGCTCGGCTTGCACAACCACGGTCTTTTCTTTTTGGTCTATACGCTCACCTCCCTTTTTATCCGGTTGGTAGCGGGACGCGTTTCCGATCGCTACGGACGGGTGGAGGTAATAGTAGTGGGCTGCTCGATGCTCATTATCGCCATGCTTTGCACGGGCTTCGCTACCTCTACGGAGCTATTTTTCACGGGAGCCGTATTTTTTGGCTTCGCGACGGGCATCCTCTCCCCTATCCTCTCGGCTTGGACGGTGGATTTGAGCGAAGAAAACGGTCGTGGACGGGCGATGGCGACGATGTATATTTCAATGGAGGCGGGTATCGGCCTCGGCGCCCTGCTGTCGGCGGCGATCTTCGCCAACGACGTCGCCCGGCTGCCGCTGGCGTTTTCGGTCATGGCCGGGTTTGGGCTGATGGCATTGTTTTACGCGGTTGTCATTTTGAGAATAAAAAGAAAGCAAAACCATGCTGTTTGATGATTCTTACCGCACTATCGAAGCTCCCGCCGAAGGTCTTTTCAAAGAACGAGGCAGCAAATTCTACGCCTTCGCCTATCCCGTCAATTCCGAGGAAGACACCAGGCCGCTGCTAACTACCCTGCGCGAGCAGCATCCCAAAGCCAACCACCACTGCTACGCCTACCGCCTGGGCCTCGACCGCAACCAGTATCGCGCCAACGACGACGGCGAACCCTCGGGTTCCGCTGGACGACCCATCCTGAACACGCTGTACTCTCAGGATTTGACCAATATTCTGGTGGTAGTTATACGGTACTTTGGCGGCTCTCTGCTGGGGATTCCCGGCTTGATCAATGCTTACAAAACAGCTACTGAAGAGGCCTTGGCACAAGCAGTAGTTTTGGAAAAGTACGTCTGCGATGAATACCAAATCACCTTTCCTTACGAAATGACCAGCGAAATAAATCGGATTGTGAAAGCCTACGACCTTGAAGTAACGGAGCAGCGATTTGAAATAGCCTGCACCTTTAAAGTACTGGTTCGGAAGGCGCAGCTGAACAAAGTTGTGCCTGCTTTTGAGGGCACAGAGAAGGTGAAGATAAAATACCTCAAAACAGTATAGATTCCCTCACAACGCTCTTTTCAAACCAAAATCCTTCACCCGATCTTTGGCCCCATGAGGCGTTCCGCACTTTACTCTTTTCTCTTACTGATAGCTTTTGTCACAGCAAACGGAACCATTACCACAGCGCAAGACAGGACGCGCCTGGTAGTAATGACTGACATTGGCGGCGATCCCGACGACCAGCAAAGTTTGGTAAGGCTGTTGGTACACAGCGATCAATTTGACTTAGAAGGTCTGTTGACTAGTAGCCGCCTGGAACACGGGCAGGATACAAAGCCCGAACTGATTTACCAGCAACTAGATGCCTACGAGCGGGTTTACGAAAACCTGCAAAAGCACTCCGCTGCTTTTCCCAACCCCAATCACCTTCGTTCGCTGGTTCACGCCGGAAGCGGCGACCAGCATCAGTTTGGCGAAGGACAAGATTCTCCTGCCTCCGAATGGCTAATAAAAGTCGTGGACAAACCGGATTCAAGGCCTCTTTGGGTGACGGTCTGGGGCGGGCAGCGTGAACTAGCCCAAGCCTTGTGGAAAGTGAAAGAAACTCGCTCCAAGGCAGAAGCGACAAATTTTGTCAACAAGCTCAGAATTCATGCCATTGGTAACCAAGACGGCCACGAGCGCTGGATCGTGCAAAACTTCCCTGAATTATTCTTCATGAGCAACGGCTTCGTGAACTTCGGGTATCCGCACGTCCCGAAGGTTCGGGAGTACTCCGCTTACCGGGGTATGTACATGACGGGCGACGAAACACTGGGGTCGGCGGAATGGATTCAAAACCACGTGGTGCAAGATCACGGCGCATTGGGGGCACAGTATCCCGCCGATGCAGCGGGTAAGCGCGGAATGAAGGAAGGCGATTCCCCCTCTTTTTTAGCTTTGATCCCCAATGGTTTCAATGTTGCCGAACGGCCCGACTGGGGCAGTTTTGGGGGACGATTCCGTCGGTTGAACAGAAACTTATATACGGATGCCGTTGATTTTCAAGACGGAGTTTGGAATGAACGGTTGAGTGTTTCAAGGTGGCGGAAGTACTTCCAGAATGACTTTGCCGCCCGAATGGACTGGTGCGTCAAGGGATTCGCCGAAGCTAACCACGCGCCGAAAATCGTCCTCAACCAGCGGGAAGGAACGGAAGTCATAGAAATCAGTGCCAAAGCGGGTGATCTGATTACGCTTTCTGCCGAAGGAAGCTCCGATCCCGACGGCGACACCTTAAAGTACAGTTGGTGGAATTACTGGGAAGCCGGAAACTACCCCGGCCGCCTTCCTCTGATAAACCCTGAAAGCAGAGATGCAGAATTTGTGGTGCCTGCCGACGCCTCCGGCATCGTATTGCACCTAATTCTGGAAGTAACAGATACGGGTGTGCCGGCGTTGACAGCTTTTCGTCGGATTGTGATTCAGGTGGAGTAAAAGCCCTCCCCTTATTCCCGCAGTTTGTCCGACCGAATATTCACATCATCATAATAGTAATCATCAAAGGTTCGTCCCGATGCCTCGCCGTAGCGCAGCACGATATAAGCCAGCCATACAACAAGCAAGGGCGATAATATAAACAAAATTGCCGCTACGTCAGAAAAGCCAAGCGCTACCAAAATGGCAAAAATAATAAGGTAAGCGGTAGAGAACAGAGCGGCGAAAGTCGGGTTCTTCAACATGGGAAAGCGGGTCAAATGGTTCAACAATACACTTTAATAACCCATACCGCAGCATTTGGTTTCATAAAAAAAGAGGACTGCTCTTGAAAAAAGCGGCCCTCTTTTTTAAACTTTTAAACCCTCAAACCTTCAATCCAATCAATAATTAGGATTCTGCACCAAAGTCGCTTTACCCTGCAACTGGCTGTTCAGAATCTCCTGCGCCGGAATAGGGAAGTACTCGTGCTTGCCCTTCACAAAGCGTGCGCCCTGCAGGTAGTTGCGCTTGGTCTGCTCGACGGTCAGGTAATCGTTAAGGGTCTTCTCGGCTATGCCCCAGCGCACCAGGTCGAAATAGCGGTGGCCTTCCATCGCGAATTCCAGGCGCATTTCGAAGCGCACTGCCTTGCGGGCAAATTCCTTGTCCGTCCAGGGAGTGGTGTATTCATTCACCACATAGTTACCAGCCGGCGTGCCGTTAGCCAGCTTTACGAAACCATCGGGATTGGCAGCGCGGCGGCGGATTTGGTTGACCAGGGCGCGGGCTTTGTTCAAATCACCCGTTTCGACCTCGATTTCAGCCAGCCACAGCAATACGTGCGAGTAGCGAATCAGGCGGTAGTTGTTGGCATTCTGCCGGGGGTTGTTGGACCAGGTCAAAGTACCGTTCTCGGCCCGATAGGGCGACTGCTTCTTGGGCGAGTAAGGGCCACCGTAGGCGCGGTCACGAACATAGCCGGGGTTGTGTAGTCCCCAGTCGAGGTAGGGAACGCCGTCGCGGCCCACGCTCCAATCGAGGCGAGGGTCGAGGTTGCCCTTGTAAGCCACCGAGTTGTCGGCGGGAACGTCAGTGGCATTGAAAGTATCAAGCAAAGGCAGACCCGTCGCATCCGTTTTGAAGGCATTCACCAGGTTCTGAGTAGGCTGGAAGAAACCGCAGCAGGTCGTGAGGGCACCGCCGCCGTAGGGGTAGTTGAGCGTGTGGCCTCGGTTGCCGTTGCGGGAAATATTGGCCCCGTCGTTCACCGAAAACTGCACTTCCAGAATCGACTCCGCATTGTTGTTGGTCGGGATGCGGTGGTTGTCGTGGTATTTATCCACCAGCTTGAATTGTCCGCTGTTCACGATGGCTTCCAGCAGGGGCTTGGCTTCGGCGTATTTGTTCTGGAACAGGTAGGCTTTGGCTAGCATGGCACCCGCCGCCCACTTGGTGGCCCGGCCCGGAGCGCCCGGCCAGCGAGCGGGCAGGTTGTCATAGCCAAATTTCAAATCTTCCACGATGTTGGGCCAAATATCCTTGTCGTTGGGTAGTTTGGTGCTGTTGGCATCGCTGGAATTGTAAGTCTTGTCGTCGATGTACGGTACCTTGTTGAACATCTTTTTAAGTTCAAAATGGTAGTGTCCGCGCAGAAAACGAGCCTGGGCGATGGCCGATGTTTTTTCGGTAGCAGTCATGTCGGCTGCCTTATCTACCAATTGAATGGCATCGTTAGAACGGGCGATGCCGTCGTACATGGCCTGCCACTTTCCCCGGAAGTGCAGCAGGTCGGGCGTGTGCTGGAAACCCTCGATGATCGAAATCTCGGGCTGATCGCCGGCGTTGGTACCCTTGTATGCGTCGTCGGAAGCCACCGATCCATAGACCCAGTTGTCGGCGGAACCGTGCCAGTCGGAGAAGCCCGCCACGTTGACGCCATCCATGAGCGAGTAAGCCCCGGTCAATACCAGATCGACGCCCGCCTTGTTGCGCAGCGTGACTTCGCTCAATTCACCCAACGGCACAGTATCCAGAAAGCTATCGCTACAGGAAGTGGCCGAAATGCCCGCCGCCACGAATGCGGCCCAGGCGATTGGTTTCAATTTCATTTTCATATCGGTTTTTATTTAAAAATGTCAGGATGAGATAGTTTTAGAAACTGATGTTGACGCCCACGACCGTGTTACGCGCGGCGGGATAGGCACCTTCGTCGAAGCCGATGTGAATGTCCTGGCCCGAATTGCTGGAACGGCGGAGGTTGATCTCAGGGTCGAGTCCGGTGTACTTCGTGAATGTCAGCCAGTTTTGTCCCTGCACGTACACGCGAGCCGAACCCATGCGTAGTTTGGAAGTGATGGCCTTGGGGATCGTGTAGCTCAACTGAATGTTCTTGAAACGGAAATACGAGCCGTTTTCCAAGTAATAGGTCGAAGGCAGCGAGCTAATGACGTCATTGGAACGCGGGATAGGCAGAACGGCATCGGTCTTGCCGGGACGCCACGAGTCCTCGAACATCCGTACGCTACGGTTGCCGCCGAAAGTCGGGAAGTCGGTCCAATAGCGCACGTAGTTGAAGATTTGGTTGCCCTGCACGCCCTGTCCGAATAGGTCCAGACGGAAGTTCTTGTAGCCGATGCTGGCGTTGATGCCGTAGGTGAACGTCGGGTGCGGACTGCCGATAATGCCCCGGTCGGAAGCATTGATGACGCCATCGTTGTTGATATCCCGGAATTTGAACGATCCGGCTTTGTTAAAAGGATTACCAGCCTTGGCAGCATCGGTGTTGGCTACGAACTGCGCCGCGTGGGCTTGCCCCTCGGCGTCAGACTGGAAGATGCCGTCGATGGTGTAGCCAAAGAACGACGCCAGCGGATGCCCCTGCTGCGTGACAGCAGCGGCGGCCAGGCGCGTCGAGAAGCCAAAGTACTGTACGTTGGGGTCGCCCGTGGTCTTGACGACCTCGTTGCGGTAGGTTGAGAAATTACCACCCAGCGAATAGGTAAAG
>NZ_JBGSXF010000311.1:0-3277 GCF_041751555.1 Persicitalea sp.
AACACGCCCAACTGAAACCGAAACGAACCCACCTGTACGTACACGCCCAACTGAAACCGAAACGAACCCACCTGTACGTACACGCCCAACTGAAACCGAAACGACCCCACCGGTACGGACACGCCCAACTGAGACCGAAACGACCCCGGTACGAACGCGCCCAACGGGTACTGAAGCAGCCACGCTGAAATACCAGGGCCGAATGAAGCCCGGCGACCGACTGATCGAAGGGGAAAAAATGGTTTCCGCCAACGGCCAGTACCAACTCAGGGGCACCCCCGACGGTAACTTTGTTATCGAGGAAGTCCGAACGGGCAGGCCTGTTTACACCTTCCCGCTGAGCAATCCTTTCGGTGAGCGGCCCGCTAAGAGTTTGCTGAGCTACAACCCCGACGGCAACATCTGCATCCAAAGCACGCAGAACAAGTCCTACTGCGCCACCGATGGACGCGACAAGGTGGCCCCGGTGATCCTCGGCAAGAGTATCTACCTCGAGTTGACCGACAACGGACGCCTGATACTGGTCGATAAGGACGGCCGGGAGATTTGGGCCACTACCCCTGGCTCGCCGCAGCCCACGGCCACAAATAATGGGCTGACCAACCTGGCCTTAGGCAAACCAGCGACGCAATCCTATAATGCCGACGGGAAGTACACCCCCAATGCCGGTCCCGAAAAAGCGGTGGACGGCAAGATTGAGGCCACCCTGAAATCTGACCCCGGTAACTCAGTTGCCCACATCCAGCCCTACAAAAACTATCAGCATTGGGAAGTGGATTTGGGAGCAGTGTACGATATAGACCACATCGTTATCTGGAACAGGCAGGATTGCTGCTGGGAGGAGCTCAAAAACTTCATCGTGACCGTCTCTCCAACGACCATAAGATGGAGAATCGGACTGGGAGGGAAGGATAATGTACCGGTGGGAGTGGCGCAGCCGGTAGCCGACGGCTATGGAGCCGGACTAAACATTGGCCCGCTAAGCCCTGCCTGGACAGCAGAATCGAATAGTTTTACGCTCAAAGTCAACCGAAAAGGCAGATACGTGTGCATTACAATACCTGACGGCAGTGTCAATACTGTTTCACTCAGTTTGGCCGAAGTGCAGGTGTTCGGAAAATAAAACCGGAAATAAATTAAAGCAACTCGATGGTACACCTGATCCACACTCTTTTTTCCACGCTCGCATTCGTATCGTTAGCGGGATGCGCCAACAAAGTGCCCCATCAATCAGAGGGTTTGAAGTTGAAGATAGCACATTACCGGGTGCCGTGCCAGGGCGAAGGTGTTCAGCTGTGCTATCTGGTTAGCAAAAATGGGGGCGAAACCGAATTTTTTTACGATCAGATCGAAGGGTTTGCGTACGAATGGGGGTACAACTACGAAATTGCCGTAGAAAAAATAAAAATCGGAGAGCCCATGGCCGACGCTTCTTCATTCAGTTATCGCCTCAAAAAACAGATTAGTAAAAAAAAGGTCTCCACCGACCTTCGCTTTGAACTGCCCCTGCTTGTCGACAACTACCGCCTTGTGGAGTCCGATGGCAAAAATTGTCTGTACTTCGGGCGTGTCCGCATCAGCACGGGCGCCATTTCGTGCGAGTCACTAGCTGGTGGCCAGATTGGCGTTTTCCAACATACGGACGGTGGACTGCGTCTGGTGGAGATGAGGTAAACCTGGAAACGAAAGGACTTTCAACCAGATCCCGCTTCGGAGGAATGTTTCCTTTGGAGCGGGACTTTTTTTGCAAAAACCAATCTTTTACCTCAAAAGACGAGGCTTCGTTGCCGTAAGCCATCCTTGGCCATTTCTAACAAATAGGCGAACACTGCCTGTAACGACTCCTGGCTCAAGCGGGGGTAGCTTTCCAGGATCATCTGCTCGGACCATCCATCGGCCAATCGTTCCAGAATGAACTCGACCGAAAGGCGAGTTCCCTTGACTACGGGCTTACCGCCCACAATTTTAGGATCAGAATGGATATGGTCTTGCCAGTTCATCAGGGTGCTTTTTTCACAAATATAAGATTTTCTCTCCACTTCAAATGGAACCTTAACCAGATTGCACGCTACCTACGGTCTGCTATTTGTACCAGGAGCAAAGCAAAAAACTTTTGCTAAAAAAACCACTTTTCTATGTCGCCAAAGTATCTTCTCTATTTACTTATTTGTTCCCTTCTCCCTCTCTCCGCGGCCCAGGCACAATTTTGGATGGATTTCGAATCGGGCCTCGTTTTAGGGACACCCTACAACAAAATCAGCATTCCCAACGCAGGCGGCACGTAGTTTGATTTAGGTGGAAACAACTTTGAGGTTCAACCTCTTGTCTTTGCCAGGGCCCGAATCGGCGTCACCTTCAACGACCACCACACCATCACAGCACTTTACGCTCCGCTTACAGCTACTTACAAGGGGCAGTCCGAGCAGGTGGTGAACTTCAATGGCCTGGCTTATGCACCCAGCGAAGACATCACGGCCATGTATCAATTCAATTCCTACCGTCTGACGTACCGCTACGCTATCGTGCGGAGCAGACGCTTCCGGCTGGGTGTGGGCTTGACCGCCAAAATCCGCGATGCCGACGTTCGGCTTATTTCTGATACGCAGGACACGCATTTCAGCAACCTCGGTTTTGTGACTCTGTTGAATATCTTCTCGATTTATCGCCTGAGCGACCGCTGGCGGATGATGTTGGAAGCTGACGCGCTGGCCGGGGCCGGGCCGGGTCGCGCTGAGGATGTGTTTTTGGGACTAGGCTACGAATTTGGCCCAAAGTTTGGCCTGCGGGCGGGTTATCGGGTAGTGGAGGGCGGTGCGGATGTGGATTCGGTCTATAATTTCACTTGGATCAACTACGGCTCTATCGGGGCGACGTTCCGTTTTTAAGCACAGTTCATAGTATTTTGAGTTCGGCTGTGCCTTTCTTTTGGCAGGTACAAAAACAAATCAATGAAAGTGATGAAAATGAAGTACTTCCTGATCATAATACTGGCTTTGATGGTCGGCGAAACTACCCACGCCCAAAAATCGGGCAAGTCAATACGTACCCTGATCGTAGACGGACAGAACAACCATGATCAATGGCCCAAGCTGACGTACATGATGAAGCAGTACCTGGAAGAAACCGGGAAGTTTTTGGTGGACGTACAGCGAAGCAAGTACACCTGGAAGGGCGATGAGTTCATCAAGGACTATCCATTGGCGGGCGCAGGTAACACCGAATCTCTTGAAAAATCAAAAACTGATCCTAATTTCCGGCCAGACTTTTCAAAATACGA